>JBEDDQ010000144.1:0-8960 GCA_041176185.1 Armatimonadota bacterium
ACGTTAAATTGTCCACCTGGCAAATATAGGCCGTGGCGCAAGGGCTAAGTTATCATGCCAATACCTTGCTGCGCAAATTAAGCGGGCACTTAGCAAAGGATTGAACGTGCTTCCGCAATAAATACCTGAGCTTCTTGCGGAACAATTGACAACTGTACGGTGGTACAATTTCCGACCCGGCACCGTGGCTGAGACAATTCCTAACAAAGGAACACATCCACCGTCCGGCAAGGAGTTAAAGCTGCGATGCGACGTTGGAACTCACTCATCATTACGCTTGGGCTAGCCGGAAGCTTCGGAGTTGCATTTGCGGCTGGTCGCCTCCTGCGCGCGCCGCAGCCCACCTCGACGGTTACCAATGTAAGGGCATCCGGGACGCAGGTTGCCGAGCTTCCAGCGGCGACACTGCCAGGCACGGCCACGGATGCATCCCCAGGCGCCGAGCCGGAAACCCAAGGCTTTTCCCTCTTTGAAACTGTCTATGGTCTTGTCCGCTCGCAGTATGTCGATAACCTCCCCGATAAGAACAAGATGGCGCATGGAGCCGTTCGCGCGATGTTGTCATCCTTGGATGACCCCCACACTACATTTGTCGAAGCATCTTCCCGCCAGCTGATGGAGCAGGAAGGCAAGGGCATTCTGGGGGGAATTGGTGCTGCGCTGACGATTCGTGGCGCAAAGCAGGATGGCTTTACCGATTATCGGGTGACCGTTGTTGCGCCAATCGCTGGTTCACCAGCGGCCGCGGCTGGTCTCAAACCTGGAGATACGGTGCAGAAAGTGGATGGCCGCTATGTCTTCGGGCACAGCCCATTGCTCGCCTACAACCGTATTTTGCAGCGCTGGCAGGACCGTGATGTCACCGATGAAGAAGTTGAAAAGGTTCGCAAGAGCACCAAGGCGCGTATTGAGAATGGGATGCCATACCGTGATGCGGAGCTGTTGCTACGCGGTGACCGTGGGGCTGTCAAATCTGATGCTGCCAAGGAAGTCGCAAAGAAGGATCGCTTCAATCTGACCGTGCTGCGAGCTGGGAAGTCTATCGATGTTCCCGTCACGCTTAGCCAGACAAAGGTTGAAGCGGTATCCGTACAGCCTGTAAACGCATCCACAGTCCTTCTCAGGATTCCATTCTTCGGTGAAACCACTGGCAAAGATGTACGAGCTGCGCTCGCAGGCGCCGCTGGTAAAAATGTCATCGTTGATTTACGGGGCAACCCGGGTGGCGACATCGATGCCGGACAAGCCGTTGCTGGTGCACTCGTTGGTCCCGGTGCATTCTGTGTCGAGATTGGCCAGAAGGGTGCCCGCCAGACCATTAAGACGACTGGCAATGCGATGAAACTTGGTAAAGTCGCTGTTCTAACCGATCGTGGCACGGCATCGGTTTCTGAGGCCTTGACCCTCTGCCTCGTGGAGCGCCGACAGGCAGCGGTGGTTGGTCAGACGACATTTGGGGATGGCCTTCTTCAGGGGCTCTATACATTGGATGACGGCTCAGGCTTTACACTCAATGTTGGGACGCTGACTGGAAAGACCACGGGATGGGCAGGCAAGGGGCTTGTTCCAACCATCGCCATTCCTGCGACAACCGCACAACCTGCGGTGATTGCAAAGGCTGTTCAGGCACTTGGAGGTGGCAAATAATGGCAGGTATCACCCCACGCCGCATCATCGTGATTGGTGCATTCCTCACAACCGGCTTTGTTCTCGGTTTTTCACAAGGCACACTGAAACCCCTCAGCGGAAAGAGCTCGCTTGACCGTAACGTCGCTACCATCATGGCGATGCCAACGCTGTTCAGTGAGCATCTTGCGTCTGCCTTCCGACTACCCGCAGCACGCGCCGGAAACCCGGTAGCCCTGGAGCCATACGAGACTTACCTCGCCGTTCGTGACACCATCATGACCGAGTATGCCAATCCTCCCAAAGATGCCAAGGCAAATCGCGAGTGGCCTAACAAGCTCAACAACATGGCCATCAAGGGGATGGTCGCATCCGTTGGCGATATCTATACAGAATATTGGACATCGGATGAGTTCAAAAAGCAGATGGAAACGACATCCGGGAGCTTTGGCGGTGTCGGTGCACGCCTCGATGTTCGTGACCACAAGCCGCTGATTGTTGAGCCGATTCCGAACTCGCCGGCGATGGCAAAGGGGTTGATGTCGGGAGACCTCATCCGCGCTGTGGATGGCAAGAGTGCGGTTATCTCTCCAAGCCAGCGCCTCGATGATGTCATCAAGCGTATCAAGGGTGAGCCTGGCACAAAAGTCCGCCTCACGATTGAGCGCAAGGGAACGAAGCCATTCGATGTCGACTTGGTGCGCGCTGTTGTGACAAGCCCTGTCGTCGATTCGTGGATGCTGGATTCCGCCAATGGAATCGGCTATGTCAAGCTTGACCAGTTCACTGAGCAAGCGGATGTACAGGTGGCTGCGGCGATTGCCAAGCTGCAGACGCAGGGGATGAAGGCATTGGTCTTCGATCTCCGGGGTAACCCTGGTGGCCTGCTCACGGTTGCCCGTGACTTGGTTTCCCGCTTTGTTGCTGATGGTCCTGTCGTTTGGACAAAGGAACGCCAAGGCGGCATGGTCAGCCTGAATGTTGATCCTAAGAAGACGCTGCCTGCGCTTTCATCCGGCAACATCCCGGTCGTTGTTCTGGTAAATGGCAGCAGTGCAAGCGCATCTGAGATTGTCGGCGGTGCTCTACAGGATGCCAACGCTGCGTTTATCATCGGGACGCGCACCTATGGCAAGGGCCTAGTCCAGACCATTTTGCCTCTTGGCGAAACGGGTGGTGCGGTCAAGGTGACGACGCAGCATTACTTCACCCGCGACAAGCATGACATCAACCTTAAGCGGGATGAGAATGGTGAGCCTGTCGGTGAAAAGGGTGGCATCCGCCCTGACCGTGTTGTCGCCGAGGATGACAAAGACCTCGATGCACAGCGCAAGATTATGCGTGAGCAACCGGGTAACCGTAAGGCTGCGATTCCTATCAGCAAGCAGGTTCAGGCAGCGGTGGCTGTGCTGAAGGAAAAGCTCACGGGATCCCCATGGCCGGCATCTGAGAAGGATGACCTCGCCAAGCAGGACGCAGGTTCAAAGCGCGAGACAGGCGAGTAGGCTGTAGGCCTAAAGCAAGGAGGGGAGGCCGTGGCCTCCCCTTTTTTGTTACTTCTTTCCAGTTGATCCTGGACGTGTGATTGGAATAGCTTCCAGCCAGTCAGGAATCTCATCCGGTGCCCAGCTCTGGACGTTCAGCGCCAGCACGGATGCCAGCGGGACTCCAAAGTCAACTTTGCCTCCTGATCGGTCAACGAGGACGCCGATACCTACCAGCTCAGAGCCGTGTGCATTGACAAGCTCGATGCACTCATTGATGCTGCCGCCTGTTGTCAAAATGTCATCCACGACGAGCACACGCTGACCAGCTTCCATATGCTCCGGGCGGCGCAGGAAACGCTTGCCATCCGGTCCCTTTTCGCCATACGCGGCTGTTGCTCCAAGATGACGGGCGACCTCATAGGCGAGCACAATACCAAGCGTTGTTGGCCCGAGGACAACATCGGGTTTTACATCCGCACAACGCGCTGCAAGCTCACGCCCCAGCTGCTCTACATACTCCGGATAGCGGAGTACATGGAACTTTTCAAAGTAGCGGTCCGAATGGCGGCCACTGGTCAACACAAAGTGACCGGACAGCAGTGCGCCGGTTTTTTCAAACAAGGAGAGGGCATCAGTTTCAGTCATAGCAGGTTGATTGTACCGATGACCGCCGTCCTCCGGCGGTATACTTGAGACACTTCATTCCCCGAATTTCAGGTGCCCAAGATGGCTGCTGCCCCGCTCTTTGACAACATCCTCGAACTCATCCGTATCACGTCGACCGACCTGCCCCCGGATGTCCGCCAGTCCCTCCTCGATGGCACTGCGAAAGAGCGCTTTGGCTCCCGCGCGCTTCTCGCGTTGGATACAATCGCAACCAACATCCAAATGGCAGCTGATGGCTCTGCGCCGATTTGTCAGGACACTGGGATGATTAAGTTTTACATCCACCACCCGGTGGGTTATGACACGTTGACATTCCGTAAGGTCGCGGAAGCTGCCGTCGCCGAGGCAACGGCGAAGGGCTATCTACGGCAAAATAGTGTTGAGGCTCTCAGCGGAAAGAACTCCGGTAACAACATTGGCCCAGGGACGCCTCTGTTCCACTTTGAGGCATGGGAGCATCCAACCGTGGATGTCCGCTGCATGCTCAAGGGTGGTGGATGTGAGAATGTTGGTGCACAGTACTCCCTCCCGATGGAATTTCCCGAGCTTGGTGTCAAGGCGGGACGCGATATCGCGGGATGCCGCACGGCGGTTTTGCACGCGGTTTGGAAGGCCCAAGGGCAGGGATGTGCGCCGGGCTTTGTGGGTGTCTGTATTGGTGGTGACAGGGCAAGCGGCCTGGATGCCGCAAAGGAACAGCTGCTGCGTGTGATTTCCGATGTGAATCCTCGGGAAGACCTTGCGGGGTTTGAGAAGGATATTGTCGACACGGCGAATGGCCTTGGCATCGGACCGATGGGCTTCGGCGGAGAGACAACCCTGCTGGGCTGCAAGGTTACGGAACGTAACCGCCTCCCCGCATCCTTCTTCGTTTCTGTGAGCTACGCCTGCTGGGCACATCGGCGCCGCGGTGTCCTCCTGGATGGCGCGACCGACAACGTCGTCCGTTGGTTGTACACAGATACTGAGGAAGCCCTACCCGGTGGTCATCACTCCTAAGCTCCGCAAAGGCATCAAGCTCGCCGGAATCGTACTTGCCGCTCTGCTGTCATCCGTTTGCATCGCAAGCGTCGTCGCAGAACGTGTTGTCACGACATCCGCGGCCGGGCGGCTTTACGATGTTACAACTGATGTCCCAATCCGCGATGTCGCAGTAGTTCTTGGCACATCGCCAAAGGTTGCCGGTGGGCGGCCAAATGTGTTGTATGAGGCACGAATCGATGCCGCAGCGCAGCTGTACACAGCAGGACGTGTTAGGTGCCTGCTGGTCAGTGGGGACAATGGCGACCGACGCTACAACGAACCGACACGGATGCGGGCAGACCTCATAAAGCGGGGTATCCCCGCTAAAGATGTCGTCTGTGACTACGCTGGCTTTCGAACCCTAGACTCCATCGTCCGGGCACAGAAAGTCTTTGGACAGGATCGCTACGTGATTGTCAGCCAGCCGTTCCACAATGAACGGGCGGTTTATTTGGCGCGGCAACGGGGCATCGATGCCGTCGCGTTCAACGCCGTTGAAGCTCCCCTTGGGACTGGACTTTGGATACGTGAGCGCATTGCGCGCTGCGCGGCGATTTTAGATGTGAATGTTTTCAACCGGCAGCCGCGCTTTCTGGGAAAGCGTGAGCCGATGCCAACAGATGCGGACAAATGTGAGGTGAAGTGATGGCGACAGTTCGATTGACAACACCGCTTACGGAAGAGGCTGTGCGTGCGCTCAAAGCCGGTGATGATGTCCTGATTTCAGGCACGATGTACACGGGCCGTGATGCGGTGCATAAGTATTTGGCAGGCGGTGGTGCGGTACCTGATGGCGTTGACCTGAACGGGGCTGTCATCTATCACTGTGGACCGGTAGTGATAGAGCGTGGTGAGGGGGATGACCGCACCTTTACGGTTAAGGCCGCGGGACCAACAACCAGTATTCGTGAGGAGCCATACCAAGCGGGCTTGATTGGACAATATGGCCTACGCGGTGTGATTGGTAAGGGTGGGATGGGAGCAAAAACGCTTGAAGCGTGCCGTGAACACGGTGCCGTTTACCTCCACGCTATCGGTGGTGCAGCACAGGTCTACGCTGAGTGCATTGAGCGTGTCGATGATGTCTACCTCGAAGAGTTTGGCTCACCGGAAGCTATCTGGGTGCTGCATGTGCGCGATTTTCCAGCGATTGTGACGATGGATTCGCATGGAAATTCTCTGCATGCCGATGTTTCCGCCGCATCCCTGAGTGCACTCAAAGGTGCTTTTTAGCTGGTTCGGATAGGGCTTGCGATGTACCAGATGTGCCCTGCGGGGTCGCGGAGCTTTGCAGCCCGGTAACCCGTTGGCTGGTCTGCTGGTTCACGGATAAGCTGCCCACCGGATATAGCTGCTGCTTTTACGGTGTCATCCACGGATGCGACAACCAAGTGCAGAAGCACGGGCGAGCCTCCGAGGGTTTCTGGTGAGACATTATGTGGCGGGCACTCATCGGCAAGCATGAACAGCGCATCACCGATTCGGATGTTTGCGTGGAGCAGCGTTCCATCCGGGGTATCGATACGGTCGATGACGGCTGCACCGAAAACAATTATGTAAAAGTGAAGCACATCGGATGCATTTTTGGCAGCGAGCATTGGAATGATTCCCGATGCAAGTGTTTCCGCTAAGGTCATTGCGTATTGTACGTATGAATGGCTTCTGAAACAGATAAGCCCCCTTCCGTGGATACAGAAGGAGGCTTTGTCACCTTAATGGTGCTGGATTAGTTTCCGCCCGGGCCTCCGGGGCCGCCTGGGCCGCGCCGATTTTCATCCTGTGGAAGCGTAGCCTTTGCGATCAGCTTGAGGCCTTCCGCAGAGTACTGGAAGAGGGTGTCTCCACGGAGGACGTAGACGTAGCGCTCAGTTGCGGTTACGACAGGTTGCATACCGCCACCCATCATCCCGCGTATCATCCCGCCGCCAAAGCCGCCCTGTCCACCAGGAAACCCACCGCCACCAGGGAAGCCACCGCCACCAGGTCCACCTGGGAAGCCACCGCCTCCCGGTCCGCCCTGTCCGCCAGGGAAGCCACCAGCACCGGGTCCACCTTGGCCACCAAAGCCTGGTCGTCCGCCTTGCTGTCCTCCCTGACCCTGCTGCGCTGAGAGGTTATTGGATGTCTGTGCCTTAGCAGCTGTGTAGACGGTTCCAAGTCCAGTAGCGACGAATGCACCGAGTGCGATACCGGCAATCATTTGCTTATTCATGGCAATTCTCCTATGAACCAACATTGGGAAGTTGTTGCTGCCACCGTGTGGTTGCGTCTCCCGATGATTAGATTATGCGTCCGGATTGTGAATCAATCGTGAACCTTACTAAATCATCGAATGATTTTTATTGAATGAATGTTTCCTCGCGATAAAAGTTCTGCTTGATAATTTTGACCGCCTACAACTAGATTGACATTTTTGTGTAGGCCGATGCACCCATCACCCGAACAGCCTCCTGTCCATCGAGCGATACTGAACCGCCTCGGCGATATGCGCTTCCGAAATGTCAACCACTTCTGCGAGGTCTGCGATAGTCCTCGCCACTCGCACTGGCTGATCAAATCCTAAACACTTCGACTTGGCTAGGCCATTTCAACCAATCGTGACAAGCAGGCACTGAATGATGAATCAACCCTCACCCGAACAGCCTCCTATCCATCGAGCGATACTGAACCGCCTCGGCGATATGCGCTTCCGAAATGTCATCCACTTCTGCGAGGTCTGCGATGGTCCTCGCCACTTTTAGAATGCGGTCGTGTGCCCGGGCACTCAAATTCAGACGCTGCACCGCATTTCCGAGCAGCTCCTTACAGCCCGGCGTCAGCGGACATGCACTTCCCATCTCCTTTGGCATAAGAAGCGAATTCGCACGCGGCTCCCAGCCAAGAGACAAACATCTTGCGTGCTGGCGGTTTCTTGCAGCAACAACGCGCTCCCGGATATCCGCGCTGCTCTCACCCGGTGCAGACTTCATCAGGTCGGTATGCGGTATACGCGGGACTTCCATATGGATATCAATCCGATCAAGTAGAGGGCCTGACAGTCTACGCAGATAAGCTTCAACGGTCGATCTGGTGCACGTACACGGTCGCAGCCGATCGCCATAATAACCACATGGGCAGGGGTTCATCGCAGCAATCAGCGAACACCTCGCCGGATACGTCAGCGTTGCCGCCGCACGCGCAATTGTTACCTGGCCATCCTCCAGCGGCTGACGCATCACCTCAAGGACATCCCGGTGGAACTCCGGAAGCTCATCAAGAAATAGCACCCCACGATGCGCAAGACTAACTTCTCCTGGACGTGGAATGCTCCCGCCACCTGTAAGCCCCGCATGCGAAACTGTATGGTGTGGCGAGCGAAATGGCCTGTGCACCATCAGGCGAGTCCCCCCGGCGGTAATACTCGAAATACTGTGGATACGGGTGACATCCAGTGCCTCCTCCACACTCATCGGAGGGAGAATCCCTGGCATTCGCCGCGCGAGCATTGTCTTTCCACTCCCCGGAGGACCCACCATCAGCAGGTTATGCCCACCTGCCGCCGCAATTTCCAATGCCCGCTTTGCAGCAAGATTGCCCTTGACATCCGCGTAATCCACATGTGACAACAGCGCACGACTGAGTAGCTCTTCCGGGTCCGGCCGCGGTGGAGTGACATAGGCATCCCCACGAATGACTTGAACAGCATCCAGAAGCGTCCGTACTGGAACGACATTTATTCCATCCACCAGTGCCGCTTCGGCATAATTATCCCAAGGCACAATCAGCTTAAGCTCACTTCGCTTACGCACCGCCATCGCCACCGAAAGCGAACCGGGTACCGCCCGAACACTGCCATCAAGGCCAAGCTCACCGATCAATAGACATCCCGTAAGTCCCCGGATCGGAACCTGCTCCGTCGCCGCAAGAACGGCCATCGCAATCGGAAGGTCAAATGCCGGACCAGCTTTTCTAAGGTCTGCAGGCGCCAAGTTTACAACGGTCGCCCTGTCATATGGGAACCGGAGATTGGAGTTCCTAATTGCCGCACGGACGCGCTCACGGCTTTCCTGAACTGCGGCATCGGGAAGCCCAACGATTGTAAACGCAGGAACCCCCGTCGCAACATTGATTTCCACCTTGATCGGCAAGGCATCGATTCCAAAAAGCGTCGCACTCTCG
>JBEDDQ010000145.1:0-9526 GCA_041176185.1 Armatimonadota bacterium
ACCTTCAGGTAAATTACGAGACACTGACGAACGAGCAGATTCAGAACCTTCGAGGAGCGTTGATTCAAAACGGTGATGTTTCGGCATTGACATTTGGCTTGACATCCAACCGAGTCGACAACCCACAGGATCCTTCGAAGGGCTTCTTCTTCAGCCCAAGTATCGAAGTCGGTTCAAGTGGCTTCAACTTCCAGAAGCCACGCCTAAACCCGGATTACATCAGTTCAACGGAAACACCCAATATCCCGCGTGTTCTCATCGATTCACGCACGCAATCAGGTGCGTTTTCAAAGCTGATACTTGATGTCCGGAAGTACACAAACCTCGAAAAGCCCCGTCAGAATTTGACCGATACCCGGAAAGTCCTGGCAAGCCGCCTCTTGATTGGCGTTGCCACCGGTAATATCTCGTTCTCTGAGCAGTTCTTCATGGGGGGACCCGATAACCTTCGCGGCTACTTTAATGACCGCTTCTGGGGAAACCGGACATTTTTGTTTTCGAATGAGCTCCGGATACCCTTTGGAAAAGATAACCCGCTTGGCGGTGTGGTGTTCGCGGATGTCGGAGATGCATGGAACGCGATGGATGTGAACCGTGAGAATATCCCAGGGTTTGATCAGCACTCACAATTCAAGCCACAGTGGGGATTTGGCTTCGGTCTTCGCATCACTATCGGAGGAATCGGTAAGATTCGCCTTGACTACGGATTTGATCAGAAGGGCACCGGTAGGAGCCACTTCTCCATCGGACAAACATTCTAGGAACTGGTATTAGGAATCATGAACTTCGCAGGCTACAAAACTACTGCTCGACTTTTCGGCGCATTGCTGCTCGCAACCGGCACTATCATCAGTACTCAGCAGGCATCCCATGCCCAGGCACAGCAATTCGGTATCGTGAACTTCCGCCGCTGCGCTCAGGAATCCAAGATGAAGGCGGAACTGGATGCGAAGTTCGCAGACATTTCCAAGCAGCTTCTCTCCGTGTTCCAGAAGATGAAGGATGCCAACGCCGTTTTCCTCGATGCCAATGAAATCAAGGAATTGGCAGCGCTTTATGAGAAGGCACAGCCATCCGATGCCGACAAAAAGCGTATCGAAGCCCTTGTCGGCAAGGCAGACTTGAAGCAGGGCGCAGCAAAGCGACTTGATCAAACCGTCAACCCCACCGCTGAGCAAAAGCAGGAGCTCCAAAAGCTTGCACAGGCACAGCAAGATGGTGCATCCATTCTTCAGGCAGTTGGTGATGACTTCCAGAAGCGTGTGGATGCCAAGGCAGCAGAGCTCGAAGAGCAGCTAGCCGTCAAGGTACGCGAAGTGGTAGCCCAGGTTGCCAAGGAAAAGAACCTTGCTCTCGTGTTTGACTCCGGACTTGTGATTTACGCATCGCTGGATATCACGGCGGATGTTCTTAAAGTCCTCCAGAAGTAAGCTGCTCGCGGCGTGCGTATTAGCACTGTCCACTGCTGCGTGTAAACCGACACCGGATGCCTCTGGCATCCGGGTCTTTGTCGATTTGGAGAGCCTGCTGACAACCGTTCAACCTGCAGGCAACCGCTCCGTCACGCTCAGCCTCCCGGCTCCCAGCGTGGTAAAGCCTGGCGAACCGCTATCCGCGTTTTCATCAACAAGCTGGGATAACCGTGCATCCGCACTTGCCAAAGACCTTGCTGTTTCGCGTGTCATCCTTGAGAAATCTGGAGTGGATGGCCTAAGCCGTGTCCGGCAGGAAGCAGAAACCGCACGGCAAACCACCTTAAACACGCTTCGGACACGGATTGAAGTCGAAGAACGGCAACAACTTGCCCTCGAAGAAGCAGCATTTGTAACAAATGCACAGACGACGACATTCCCGGCCTACATTTCCGATGGAGCTATCGGCCTCCTTCAGGTCGCGATCGCCAGTGAATCTGCCGTTCTCGCCGACCAACTCGTTCCTGAGCTGCCCGCAAATGTAGCCGCATCCGAGAGAAAACGCTTTCAAGGTACGACAGCCCATGTTGAGAAAGCGCCGGACGGCACTTTGAAAGTCGTCGTGGTCTATCCAAAAGGGGAGAAGCCGACGTTTGTGCGCAGCCGGGCAGAAATCGTCCGGGATGCTTTGCAAAAAGAAATGCAAAGACTTGCGACTATTCGTGATGATCAGTTGTCTAAGGTCGTGGAAGGACAGACTTCAGCGATGAATGCTGTTCGGGACACGGCCGCAACACGCCTTCGGCAACGGTTGGATTCTGCAGAATCCGCCGTACCCGTGGATGTCAAATCGGCAGTAAGGCAGCAGGAAGTCGGTGATGTGGTTGAGAGAATCCTCTCATCTGCCGATACTGCAATGGGGGATGTTGGTTCGTCCAAACCGGTGCTTCGGCATCGGGCATCGGCAATGGCGCCAGGACAATCGCGGAAGCGGGTATTTGACTTGTCAGATATCGGCTACCGGCAGAGGATACGGCGTGAGGTGGCTGACTTTGTTCAGGACACAGCACGACGTAATGGCTGGATTGCGGTGTTCGATCGCTCTTCGGCAAGTGCCGATAAGACGCAGTTTATGAAAGCTGCACTTATCAGGGAGCGACGGTTTATTTGGTGATGGATATGCAAATGCGTACAGCAGGTGAGTTGGCAAGTCTTGTACAGGGCGCTGTTCTCGGTGACCCTGATATTGAAATTGTCGGTGTGGCATCGATTAAAGATGCACAAACCGGCGATATCACCTTTGCTGAAACCGATAAGTTTATTCGTGATGCTCATGCCAGCGGTGCCAGTGCCATCTTGGTCCCTAACACGCCCGATGTCGTTGCACTTAGCCCGGCTATCGGTGTAGGAGCCAAGGTCTTCATTACGGTCGATAACCCACGCCTTGCCTTTACTCAGCTCCTCGACCTCTTTGCACCTGTCGTTCAAGTAGAACGCGCCATCCACGAATCCGCGGTTCTCGAATCCGACGTTACCGTTGGCGAAAATGTAGCCATTGGCGCAAATGCAGTCATCGGATCCAATGTACGCATCGGAAACAACGTCACCATTTTCCCACTGGCTTATATCGGCTCGGATGTCGAAATCGCTGATGGTGTCGTCATCCACCCGAATGTCTCCGTTCTGCACGGGACATTAATCGGTGCACGAACGATTATTCATAGCGGCTCTGTTCTTGGTGCGGATGGCTTTGGCTACCTCCAAGTAGACGGACATCACCGCAAAGTCGCTCAAATTGGGCATGTGATCATCGGCTCAGATGTCGAAATCGGCGCAAATGTAACCATCGACCGTGCCAAGACTGGTGCTACGAAAATTGGGAATGGTACGAAACTCGACAACATGGTACACGTGGGGCATAACTGCCAGATCGGCGATGATGTCTTAATCGTCGCACAGGTCGCCCTTGGCGGTGGGGTAGAGGTTGCCAATAATGCCATCATTGCCGGTCAGGCTGGCATCAAGGAACAGGTCAAGATCGGCCCACACGCGATTATCGGTGCACAGTCTGCCGTTCTCCGCGATGTACCTGCAGGCACGTTCGTCTCTGGGAGTCCGGCGCGTCCACACCGCGAAACGATGCGTGGGTATGCATCGATGATGCAGGGAGCAGACCTTCAAAAGCAGGTCGCCAGCCTTATCGAACGAATCGGCGCCCTCGAGGCACAGCTCGGACAACCGGGCGCGTGAAAACATCCATCACCCTTGACGGTGTGGGTATCCACACCGGTGCATCCGCACGTGTGACGCTTGGCATTGCATCGTCACCCGGAATACACGTCCACACCGTATCTGGGTCAGTGACATTGACTCCCGAAAATGTCATCGAAACGACGCGATGTACCGTTGTTGGGCAGGGATCTGTACGCATTTCCACGGTTGAACATCTCTCGGCTGCCTGCACTGCGCTTGGGGTGACAGCACTCGATGTCACTACGGAAGGCCCTGAACTACCGATCGGCGATGGAGCAAGCCTTTTCTGGATGGATGCTCTTGCCGAGCTTGGCTTCACGAATGAATCGCCGAAGTGGATTGAAATTTCAAGGGAGCTTGAAGTCTCAGGCACAAATGGCGCTTTTATCGGCATTTACCCGGCTGAGGAGCCATCGATAAACGTTTTGGTTCAGTTTCCGGATGCAGTCGTCGGCACGATGGCCGCGCGATGGGTACCTGGAGCCGAGCACTTTAGGACTTCAGTGGCTCCTGCACGAACCTTTGGCTTCCGCCATGAAGTGGATGCACTGCTTGCCGCAGGGCTTGGCCGGGGTGGAACGCTTGAGAATTGTATTGTCGTAGAAGAAGCAGGCTACTCTGGCCCGCTTCGTATGGAACGTGAGCCGGCGATGCACAAATTATTGGACCTCGTTGGAGATTTAGGTCTCTGCGGGTGGCTCCCCAAGGCTCAGATTGTGGCGGTTCGCCCCAGTCACGGGTTGAATGTAACCGCAGCACGCGAGCTGTCTGCGCTGATGAGAAAGTAGGACACGATGGACATCGATTTAACCAAGCCACTGGATATTCGCATATTGCAGCGTATATTGCCGCATCGCTATCCTTTTCTTCTGGTTGACCGTGTACTCGAAGTCGAACCCGGAGTCAGCATTAAGGCAGTCAAAAACGTAACGGTCAACGAGCCTCACTTCACCGGCCACTTCCCTGGCAACCCCATCATGCCAGGTGTTCTTCAGCTGGAAATGATGGCGCAGGTTGCAGGTATCAGTCTTTTGCTCCGCCCGGAATACGAAGGCCGCCTTGCGCTCCTCGCCGGTATCGAAAAAGCACGCTTCCGCCGCCCGGTTGTCCCAGGGGATGTTCTCATCGTTGAAGTGGAAGTAACGAAGATGCGCGGGCCGATGGGTTGGGTAAAGGGAACCGCGAGCGTCGAGGGTAAAGTTGTCTGCGAAGCTGAAATCGCGTTTGCACTGGCAACACAGGATCGCGAGGCCGCCGAATGAGTGCTGTGATTCATCCGACTGCAATCGTCGATGCATCCGCAGTCATCGGTGACGGTGTTACTATCGGCCCGTTCTGTGTCATCGGACCCAACTGCGTGATTGGAAACAACACCGAGCTCTTCGCGCATGTTGTCCTCGAACAAAACGTGACAATTGGTGAGGACTGTGTCCTCAAGGCTGGCGTTGTCCTTGGCGGTCCTCCTCAGGACCATAAGTTCAAAGGCGAATCCACCGGAGTGATCGTTGGAGACCGCGTACAGCTGCGCGAGTATGTCACCATCCACCGTGCGACCGGTGAAGGCAATAACACTGTCATCGGGGATGACAACCTCCTGATGGCCTATGTCCACGTCGGGCATAACTGTCAAATTGGAAGCCGTAATATGCTTTCAAGCTACGCTGGACTCGCCGGGCATGTGACGATTGAAGACAATGTGGTCATTGGCGGAATGGTCGGAATCCACCAGTTTGTACACGTCGGCAAGTATGCAATGCTTGGGGCGTACTCCAAGATTGTTCAGGACGTCCCACCATTTATGCTTGCGGATGGTCGACCAGCGGATGTCCTTGACATCAATGCCATCGGCCTACGTCGTTCCGGCCTGCTTCAGGAAGACCGTAACACGATCAGTGATGCATACAAGCTCCTGTATCGCAGCTCGATGAATCGCGCACAGGCGCTGGAGCAGATTCGTGCTGAGCTGCCACAGATTGAAGCTCTGGAATACCTGGTTGCGTTTGTTGAGCGGGTTTCCAAGGGGTCGGCTGGCCGTCAGGATGACCGCCCACGCCGCTGAGGCGAACACATGCAAATTGCCATCACTACCGGTGAAGCCAGCGGAGACAAAGTCGCTGGTGAGCTTGCCCGGAGGCTGAAACTCCTCCTCCCGGATGTCCATATCTGGGGGGTGGGAGGAAGTGCGATGGCTTCTGCTGGCGTCGATGTCCTTGTGGATACCAGTCGCTTTGGTGCGATTGGCATCGGGGGTGTCCTTCCGCTCTTGCCGAAGATTCTGTCCGCGCGGAAGCAGGTCTTTGCCGCGATGCGCGCGCGACGCCCGGATGTTCTTGTTGCCATCGATGCCGGTGCATTCCACTACGGCTTTGGTCCGATCATGGGCCTTTGTCCTTGGGTCCGGAAAGAGCTGCCCGAAACGCGCATTTTGGCCTGGATGCCCCCCGGTTCTTGGCGGAAAACGCTCTCAGGGAGCTCGCTTGGCGCATGCACGGATGCCGTTTCTAGTCCATTCCGCTGGAATGCCAGCGAGCTAAAGCGTCACGGGGTCAATGCCACGTTCACCGGACATCCACTGCTTGACTTTGTGAAGTCCGAAATGACGGATGCAATAGCGGCTGCAAAATGGGGTCTCGACATGAACCGCCCAGTTGTTGCATTGCTGCCCGGAAGCCGTGAACAGGAGCTAGGGGAGCTGTTACCGGTGATGCTCGATGCTGCATATCAAATGGCAGAGCGTGTTCCAGGCGTACAGTTTTTGCTTGGTTTGGCTCCAACGATTGATCGGGAACGGGTACAGAATGCTGTAGTGGATGCACATCGGCGAGCACAGAACCGTGCGCGTCAATCCGATGATGTTCCTCCTCAGGCATCGGGGCCCGTCCTGACACCGGTGCATGTGACGGCGGGTGCATCGAAGGGCAGTGGGCCTGGGCAGCCATGGCATCTGGAACGTTCCACACGAAACACGCATATGTTGCCTCTGGTGATTGTCGAGGATGCGACATTTGATGTCCTGAAAATGGCGGATGTTGCCGTCTGTGTGAGTGGGACGGTGACGCTCGAGGCGGCGATTCTTGGGACTCCAATGGTTATTGTTTACAAGCTGCCGAAGTCGGGAGTTTGGCAATACAAGCTCATGAAAAAACGCCTACCAGAGCACATAGGCCTGCCAAACCTGATCGCTGGGGAGCAAATTTGTCCAGAGCTGCTTCAGGATGCGGCATCGGCAGATGCGATTGCAGCCGAGACCGTGATGCTCTTGCTTGATCCTGAGTGGTTGTTCCGGATGAAGGAAGGCCTAAGCGGTGTGCGGGATGCCCTGGGTGAGCCTGGGGCTGTCCAGCGGACGGCAGAGCTGGTAGTTGCTCTTGGAAATGGTAGCCGGAAATGAAGCTTGTTATTTCACCGTGTCCCAATGATGTCTGGGTGTTTGCGGGGTGGATGCTTGGCAAGGTTGCTGGCCCGGGCGTTGATGTTACATTTTTAGATGTTCAAGCGGCGAATGAGCTACTGATTGCTGGCGGCGGCGATGCGGATGTCATTAAGGTGTCGTATGGCGTTTGGAATGCGCTGGGTGGAAGCTGGCATCCACTTCGCAGTGGTGGAGCGCTCGGCCGTGGGTGTGGCCCGTTACTGTTACGCAATCCCTTGGCTGAGTCAACGGGGCCCATTTTGGTTCCGGGGCGACATACAACGGCAAATCTCTTACTCGATGTCTATCTCGATGGGCAAGAGGTGGTGAAGGAGTTTTTGCCATTTGATGCTTTGTATGGGCGTCTGTGTACGGAGCCGGGTTGCCGCGGAGTGGTGATTCATGAAAGCCGCTTTACGTACGAACGTGATGGACTGGAGCTCATTCAGGACCTCGGCGAGCACTGGGAGAGCGTAACGGGCGCTCCGATCCCGCTAGGGTTGATTGTGCATCGGGATGGTCTCGATACAGCGGCCATCGATGCAACGATCCGCCAGAGCATCGCGTGGGCTGAGGCGCACCCGGATGAGGCATTGGCGTTGTGTGCTGAGCATGCGCAGGAGCTGGAGCTGGATGTGATGAAAGCGCATATTGCGCTTTATGTTAATTCCTTTACCGTGGATATCGGCTCCGAGGGGGAGACTGCGATTGCAGCGCTGTCATCGCAGCTCCACAAGCGACCTCCCCAGATAAAATCATAAAAGCAAACAGTTGTTTGCATTCTTCCACCTTGCATGTTATTCTTTGGTATGCAAACAAATGTTCACATGCCTTTCCGGGTTTCATCCTCTGACACGAGTATTGCTCTGAGGAAACCCATCATGAGTAATATCTGGCCAGGCTTTGTAGCGACGCATACAGCTTCCGTATCGGTAGCGCAGGAATCACAGCGTGAGGCGCGTCGGATGGCCCGTAAGCTTCAGGCTGAGCGTCGTAGACGGACTGTTTGGGTAATGGTTGCATTGGTGATTGGTGCGGTGATTGGTTCGATGTTCAGTAAGGCGCACAGTCAATCTGTCCCCGTTCCTCCGACCGTGGTCAAGGTAGGTAGTGGCGATACGGTATGGTCGCTTGCAAAGCGCTATCCGAAGTCAGGAGTTACAACCGGCGCACGCATGCACCAGATCCTGAGAGCCAATCCCGACTTATCTGGGACGCTTTATTCTGGGGACTCGGTTGTCATTCCAGGACGGTAAGGTTAGGACAGTAGCACGGTTTTGTTAGTCGAGGATTGCTGAGTTCTTCTGCGCAGTGATGTCGTGATGAGGTTTCATCGCCGGGGCACGGATGCACCAAATTATTGAAGACGACGTTGGATTTATTGTGGTGCCCTAGGGTGCCCACGTGGTTATCGCTCCACTATGAAAGTCGTAGATTGCACCTTTATGTCGATAATCGATGGCTGCCCCAGTTTCTTGCACAGGGTTTGCAGTTTTAAGGGACACGTCTGGTAAGGCTTAATTCTCCGATTCCGTACTAGTCTGCAGACCAGATTGGTAGCGTTTCGGAATTGTGGCAGGCAATCTGTCTTCCATCACTAATCTGGATCAGTGCTGGGTCATCCGACAGGCAGCGCTCCGACTTATACGCACAGCGTGCTTGGAACCGACAGCCAGTCGGGATGTCCAATGGGCTTGGTGGATCACCATCAAGAGCCGGTGTCGTACGCCGCTTGGTTGGGTCAGGATTCGGTGCCGATAGAATCAGGCTACGCGTGTACGGGTGCTGCGGGTTGTCGAATATCTCAGCAGTTGTTCCAAGCTCGACGACTCTCCCGAGATACATCACTGCCACACGGTCGGTCACATGACGCATAAGTGCCAAGTCGTGGCCGATGAACATATAGCCCACATTACGCGCACGCTGGATATCAGCCAGAAGATTAATCACCTGGGCGCGTACTGAAATATCCAGGGCAGAGACAGGCTCATCCAAAATGACAAGCTTTGGGTCTGCGATGATTGCACGTGCAATCCCGATGCGTTGGCGCTGACCACCGCTAAACTCATGCGGGTAACGGCGTAGACTGGCCTGATCGAGACCAACGGCATCTAGGGTTGCCTCAGCACGCGCAATGCGATCCGCATAGTCACTACCTATGTGGTGTACTTCCAGCGGCTCAAGCAATGACTGTAAAATCGTCCGGCGCGGTGACAGACTCGCATACGGGTCCTGAAAGACCATTTGAACATTGCGGCGGAACGCTAGGAGGGCAGATCCCGACAATCCTGCTGGATTCTGTCCATCAACGCTTACCGTTCCCTGAACCGGCTTCACCAGACCAAGGACCGCCTTCGCAAGTGTCGACTTTCCACAGCCTGACTCACCAACGATGCCTAACGTCTCACCCGCGGCAATCTCAAGTGAGACGCCATCCACAGCGCGTAAC
>JBEDDQ010000146.1:0-2684 GCA_041176185.1 Armatimonadota bacterium
CCAGGTTGCAATCAGCACCGGGAAGTTCCAAGGAACGATCAGTCCACAGACACCGATGGGTTCACGAAAAGTCATCCCGATGCCATCAGCACGATTTGTAAGCGTCTCACCGGTTTGTAAAGCGATGGCTCCTGCAAAGTATTCAAAAACGCGCGCTGCGGCGCCGACTTCCCATTCGGCATCGCCAATGGGCTTGCCGGCATTCCGGGCTTCGATGTTCGCAAGTCGTGTAGCGTTCTCACGGATGAGTGCAGCGAGTCGTAACAAGATCGCACCACGTTCTGCCGGAGTCTTACCGGACCAGCGCTTATCGGCAAAAGCTGAAAGGCCAGCTACAACGGCGATATTGACATCGGCTTCGCCACATTCAGCAACGTTTGCGAGATGTTCATCAGTTGCGGGTTCAATCAGTTTCCGAGTTGCTCCGCTGCTTGACGGGACAAAGCCGCCTGGTCCAAACCAAACATTCTCTCGCATCGCGTGTGGCTCCTGATCGCTGCTGGGGGAAAACGCAGCGTACATTAGATGCTCTTAATAATAACAGCAGGATTGCCGGCAGAGTACCGGACATATAGGTTCCGATTGGCTAAATCTTTAGGATTTGCGGTATCTGCGTTATGTAATAGAAACGCCACGTATGGGCGACGTGTAAACGCAATTGATCAGGGGTTTCGAGTAAAGCTGAGCTCTCGCAATTTGGATGCCTCTCTATACTGCGTTCGAATCGGCATCCCGCTGTTTCGCAGGATATAATGCGCAGGTCAGCCCACGATGTGCATTCCATGGGAGGGCGGGCCACCCGCCTAACACTATGAATAAGAAAATCATCGTTCTCGGCTCCGGCCCGATTCGAATCGGCCAAGGCATTGAATTCGACTATTGCTCCGTCCACTGTGTCTGGGCAATCCGCGAAGCCGGCCACGAAGCCATCATCATCAATAACAACCCGGAGACGGTTTCGACGGACTTCGACACCAGTGACAGGCTATACTTTGAGCCTTTAACTGCTGAGGATGTCCTCAATATCATCGAGCGCGAAGCCCCAATTGAGGGTGTTGTTGTGCAATTCGGCGGACAGACAGCCATTAACCTTGCGCGCTCTCTGGCGGATGCTGGAGTAAGGATTCTTGGTTCATCCGCAGATTCGATCGACCTCGCTGAGGACCGACATCAGTTTGAAGCCCTCCTCAGTAAACTGAACATCCCGAAGCCTGAGGGGCGTGCAGTAACAACAGCTGAAGCGGCAGTTACGGTTGCAAACGAGATTGGCTATCCCTGCCTTGTAAGGCCATCGTATGTTCTCGGCGGCCGCGCGATGGAAATCGTCTACACCGAAGATGAGCTTGTCAACTACATGACGTATGCCGTCGATGTCTCGCCGAAGGCCCCGATTCTGGTTGACAGATACATTGTCGGACGGGAGCTTGAGGTCGACTGCATCTCCGATGGCGTTACGTGTCTCCTCCCAGGAATTATGGAACACATCGAGCGGGCTGGCGTGCACTCGGGTGACTCAATGGCCGTTTATCCTCCTCAGAATGTCTCTGAGATTACAAAGCAAAAAGTCGTTGACTATGCTGTACGTATCGCGAAAGAGATGAAAGTAGTCGGGTTGATGAACATCCAGTTTGTCTGTGATGGAGATGAGCCATATGTCATCGAGGTAAATCCACGCAGCTCGCGGACGGTACCGTACCTCTCAAAGATCACCGGCATCCCGATGGTGAAAGTCGCAACCCGGTGTATTCTGGGCGAGGCACTGGCAGACATGGGCTTCCCTGAAGGACTCTATCCAGAGCAGAAGAACCCTGCTGTAAAAGCACCTGTATTCTCATTCCAAAAACTGGTTGGCGTTGATAACGCCCTTGGCCCAGAAATGAAGTCAACTGGCGAAGTTCTCGGTCAGGATGTTACCTATCCCGGTGCACTGTACAAAGCGATGGTCGGTGCGGGGCTGCGCCTCCCGATTACGGGAACCGTTCTGTTTACGGTTGCAAATGCAGACAAGGAAGAAGCTCTTCCTATCGCACGTGAGTTTGAAGCCATGGGCTATGCTCTGCAGGCGACAGCGGGAACTGCCGCACATTTTGCCGCGAATGGCCTACATGTCGATACGGTCGCCAAGATTACCGAATCCACGGACAACCTTGTCACGCGTATCCATTCGGGCCAAGTCGGCTTGGTCATCAATACCCTCTCCAAGGATAAGCGTATTGAAGAGGAAGGACAGCTGATTCGCCGGGCAACCGTCGAGCGCTCCGTCCCGTGTATGACATCACTTGATACGGCTGCAGCCCTTCTGCTTGCTCTCAAGGCTCGGGCCAGCGGTACATTTGGTGTGATGACAGTGGATGAGTATCTAATCGCGTAGACGCAGTAGTCAACCTGATTTTAGGAAGTTCAAGCCACTCATTCGTCAGGAAAACTCCGGCGAGTGGGTGGTATTTTCACTTAACCGGCAAACCAAGAGATGCCAATAGCGTTGCCCCTTGCCCATCCGCAGCGGTCCTGCTTGCACCTAAGGCTTGGGCAAACGGTACATATGGTGTGATGACAGTGGATGAGTATCTAACCGCATAACGCCGGCAATCAACTTGAAAGCCACTCATACGTTAGGAAAACTCTGGTGAATCGGTGGCTTTTTTCGGCCTTGGTTTGCCAAAACAAAATGGTGGTAACGCATC
>JBEDDQ010000147.1:0-4030 GCA_041176185.1 Armatimonadota bacterium
GTTCAAGTCATCCCCAACATAGGCGATCGCATCCATTGAAAGGTTCATCGATACTGCCAGAGACTCGATTGAATCACGCTTATTGGAAATGCCCTGTAAAACCAGAGTAACCCCAAGCTCTGTGGCTCTCCGGTCGACCATTTGACTTCGGCGCCCGGTCATAAACACAATCTCAAGGCCATGTTTAAGGGCAACAGAAATCCCAAGTCCATCGTGGACATTAAATGTTTTCTGCTCATCCCCAGTTGCTGTAAATGTTACGGAGCCATCCGTCAATGTTCCATCGACATCGCAAACCAAAACCCGTACACCCTGAAGTCGCTGTGATACTGCACTAGTCATGCGGAATGATTCCATTAGTGACAAGGTCCTTCAGCGCCAGAACCCCGATTGGATAGCCTTCATCATCCAAAACGGGTATGTCACCAATACGAGTCGTTCCACGCTCAAAGGATACAAGTGTGTCGAACGCAAGTTTGTTTCCATTGATCGTGGCGGGACTTGCTGTCATCATTGCCTCTATCTGGCCAGCCCATGCATCTGGACCAAGTGTTAAGAATGCACGCCGGATGTCGCCATCGGTCAGAACACCGATTAGTCGCCCAGCTGAATCAATCACACAAGCTAAGCCAGCCCGTGCTCTTGTGATGGCCGCAATCGCATCACCAAGGGTAGCATCGCCTCCAAGAACCGCGATTTCATCTCCGGTGCGCATCAGGTCATATACCGTCAAAATGAGTCTACGCCCAAGCGAACCGGCAGGATGCACTGCTGCATAATCCGAGCGTGAGAAGCCACGGGCTTCCATGACAGCAATGGCCAGAGCATCCCCTATGGTCAATGCAACCGTCGTAGATGTCGTCGGGGCTAGGTTATGGGGGCACGCTTCGGCCTGAACAGCAGTGCTGACTGTCACAGTCGCAGCTTTTGCAAGTGTGGATGTCAATCCACCCGTCAGGGCTACGATGGCGTTTGTCTTGCCTCTAAGTATTGGTAATAGTGCACGAAGCTCATCACTTTCTCCACTCTGTGAGAGCGCGAGAATGGTGTCCTGTGCAGTAATCATTCCGAGATCACCGTGCATTGCCTCGGTTGGGTGAACAAACGATGCAGGAGTGCCTGTGCTGGCGAATGTTGCAGCAAGCTTTCGGGCAATGTGCCCACTCTTTCCAACACCCATGACAACCAGCCGGCCATCACACTTGAGAATTGTGTCGACGGCCAGCTGAAAGTTCTCATTAAGATTATCGAGGCGTGTAGTAAGCTCGGTGATCGCCATCCCGATGACGCGCTGTGCAGAGCGTAATGCTGGCAATTCAGGAGTTTCCATCTCCCCCATTGTACCTTTAGGCAATCAACCGGATACCACGGCCTTATGCGGCGCGACGGAGTGGAGCGACTTCTTCGATCGTACGAATCGGTATGGTCACTGCAACAGACGGATGCTGGATCAAATCGAGCAATCCCGATGTTGAAAGCATGTCATGAACACGACCAGTTGCAATCACTTCAATCCCGACCTGCATCATCGCAGCCACACGGGCAGTCGTCACAAGGTTGCTGATTCCGACATCAGAGATGTCATCTATCTCATTCAGCATCAATCTGAGGACACGCGGTTGTCGTCCAATCGCCGAGAACATCACTTCCCGAAATGCGAGTACCGTTGTTCCGTCGATAACCCCACGAATATGGAGCTCGTAGAGGCCATCTCTGGATGCGATCAACAGCGATTTGAAGGAATCTTCTGAGACCTGCAACGATGGTCGTCCCCTGCGTCTCTTTATAATGGGAGCTGGTTCCGGTGATGATACGGCGTATGAGCCAAGCTTTTTGTAATCCACGTTTGTATCATTGGCAACAAGAATCGACTCCAACATGGAAATTGGAATGGCATGCATTGAAACCGGAATAACTACCTGTTTATGTACTTGATTTCTTGATGCGGTATTCTTGTCGCATGCGAATTTGTGTTGCTGGTGCCCGTGGGATGCTTGGACGACAGGTTGTTGAAACAGCAACAGCACAGGGGCACACTGTTCTTCCCTGGGTCCGTCCGGATGTCGATATCACGAATCTGGAATCTCTCATGGAGCATTGTGCTGGTGATAAACCGGATGCGATTATCAACTGTGCTGCATGGACAGACGTGGATGGAGCCGAAACCAACATCGATGCAGCATTTTTGTCGAACAGGACTGGAGCCGATAATCTGGCTAAAGTTGCTGCATTGGCTGGCATCCGGTTGGTCCATATATCGACGGATTTCGTCTACCCTGGCGATGTTCACCGGCCATTGCTTGAAACGGACAAGACTGACCCGCAATCAGTGTATGGCCGAAGCAAGCTTGCTGGTGAAGAAGCAGTACTTGAAGCACATTCTGCTGCTGTTGTAATCCGCACAGGTTACATCTTTGGACACCATGGACCAAACTTGATTGACAAAATAGCAAATGGCATCAAGGCTGGCTACAACATACCATTCGTAACCGATCAATGGATAACGCCTACAGGGACTCCCCTATTGGCGGACGCGTGTCTTCATTTTTTGGCTTCGGACACTTCTGGTATCTACCATGTGACGCAAGGCGGTGGCTGTTCGACTTTCGAGATGGCAACGTTTATTGCAGAGCAGGTGAATGGTAGCGGAACCATCACAAGCACAACCTTAGACGAATGGGAACCTGTGCAGAGCGCACGGTGTCAGGCCGTCGGACGCATTCTTGCGAAGCGTCCTGTTTACTCAGTGCTTGATACTCAGAAGTTCAGTACGAAACTAAGCATCGAACCTCTGAGCTGGCAGGATGCTATACGAGTCCATATTTCCGGCTAAACGGGTGGCGTTTCCAATGCCGTAACGTGTTCTGTCGGAGCATCGAGGTCATCCACTTTTACGTAAACCTGACGTAACACCTCATCAGGAGTTGTGAGGCCCGCACGCATTTTGGTGAGTGCATCCTCGCGAATTGGAACCATCCCTGCCGCGACGGCACTTCGTCTGAGGTCAGAACTTGGAGCCCGGTCCATAATGAGGCGCTGCATGTTTTCATCCACCTGAACGACCTCATGCACGCCGATACGCCCTTTAAAACCCGTACCTTCGCAGACGGAGCATCCGCTACCTGGATACCAAAAGCGATCTGCAGGATTTACGGAGAGCAGCCTTGCGTTCACTTCGGAAACTGGTCCCTGCTGTCGACAGCTGGGGCATAACCTTCGAACGAGGCGCTGAGCAACCATCCCAATCAAACCGGATGCAATCAGAAATGGCGCCACTCCCATGTCCAATAGACGTGTAATGGATGTTGGTGCGTCGTTTGAGTGAAGTGTTGAAAGGACAAGGTGTCCAGTCATCGCTGCTCGGAAAGCGATTTCCGCGGTCTCAGGGTCACGCATCTCACCTACCAGGACGATATCTGGATCTTGCCGCAAGATAGCGCGAAGTTGCCGTGCAAAAGTGAGACCAACCCGGTCATTCACACTACTTTGATTGACGCCTGGGAGATCAATCTCAACGGGATCCTCACAGGTAACAAGGTTGACCGTAGGAGAGCGCAGTGCATTGAGTGCAGCGTAGAGGGTCGTCGTTTTACCAGAACCCGTCGGTCCGGTGACCAGAACGAGTCCCAATGGCCGATGAATCAGATCCATAAATGTCTCAGCGTTATTACGAACGAAGTCAAGTTCGTTCAGACCACGGATAGACATGCTACGGTCGAGGAGGCGCATCACGACTTTTTCGCCATAAAGCACTGGGAGCGTGGAAACACGGACGTCAAAGCCCTTACCATCCACGCTAAATGCAATACGCCCATCTTGAGGAAGACGCTTCTCATTAATGTCGAGCTCAGAGAGTACCTTTATACGACTTGCAACGGTGTCCTGTAGGTCTTTGGGAAGTTCTTTCCAAACCTGCATGACGCCATCAACACGCATTCGAACTTCAAGGGTCGACTTTCGTGGCTCGATGTGAATATCTGATGCACGCATCCGGACGGCGGCTCCAACCATTTCACGTACGACACGGACT
>JBEDDQ010000148.1:0-3989 GCA_041176185.1 Armatimonadota bacterium
GGCCATGATGTATGTGAGGCCATCCAGGTCACCGAGAAGCCCGGAATGGAGTGCTCTTAGCCAAGCAATTCGTTGATAGCGTGGCTGGTTACCAAGCTCTACGAATGCCTTTGCCGCAATATCCAGCTGTTGGTCCAGCATCGTAGCCGTCGAAACCCGCACACTTGCGAGGACAGTTCCATCGAGCGGGCTGATGACATTGCGCATGGTCGAAGTCTATCGTAACCGGATAGGCTGGAGAAATGTTGCTTTCTTATTCGCCTCCGGTGGATGTCCAACGGAACATCCTAATTGCTCCAGCACAGACGCGGAGTGGCGATTCGATGTCGGGGCTAGCCTGGTCTCCACGCCCAATCGGTGCGTATGTCCTGCCGAAAAATGTCCGTGAGAGTGGGATTCAGTTTGATGTTGCATCCAATCTTGGGTGGCATGGTGGTCCGCTCGCAAACCTGCGTCAGGATAACGAAGTCCACCGTCTGAGAGCTGGCACACGGCTTGGCGGAGCGGGATTTGATGCATCGTTTTCGCTGGAAGCATCCTCCCGCAATGGAGGCTTTATGGATCCACTCGTCCGTTTTTGGCACAGCGCAGTGATCCCATATACCGATCCTGTCCTTGGTGTGCCGCCGGATGGTAGGCATGACCTGATGTGGAAGAGTGGTGGAGAATCGTATACGGCTGGTTCATCCGGGTGGCGCATCCATCGGGCAGATCTCGGTATCCGAACATCTCCGGTGCGCGGTTTTGCTATTGGTTTGGCTTCTAAACTCCCGTTGGCAAGTGGCAATCTGATGGAACGTGGGGGAATCGATACCGCGGTAACGGCTGCAGCATCCAGAATGGTCGGACCATGGCAGCTTACATTTGAAGGGCAGAAAGTAACGGCGGGGCATCGCGGGGACCATGGAGACGGGATAAAACTTGCCCGGTCGTGGGGAAACCAGGTGTTCCATGCGGGGCGGATGGTAAGTGACCGCTGGGCGGTTGGTGTTCAGTATGAGGACATGGATGCCGGGATATATTTCGGTTTGCCGATGTCTGGTAACAAGCGACGCCAAATGACGTTTACGGTGCGTACAAAGCTCTCTCATAATGATGTCGCCGAGCTAGCCGTTTCCGAAAATGTCCGTCCATTTCGTACGACGCCGTATGTCTCAGATGCCATCTTCACACTGGCGTATCGACGGCTGCGGTAATTCCTCTCCGCAGATTCAACATTTCACCGCCAAGTGAAGCATGTTGGTGCAGGTACTTTTGTATCGGATGCCTGAATAACCGGAATGAAGTCAGAACGGGTTCTGGTTTACCGATCGTGGTTGCGGGCGTTAGGTGCAGTGCTTACGCTCTTGATGTTTGTGTTACCAAGCAGCTCCCATGTAGCAGCGCCTACCAAGGGAAAGCACATTGTCTTTTTGGCTGGGACCAAGAGCCATGGACCTGGTGATCACGAATATGAGCAGGCGTGCCGCCTGCTCGCCAGGACGCTCCGCGCACACGACACGTCTCTCAAGACAACGGTCGTCCCATACGGCTGGCCGGATGACCCAAAGCTCCTTGATACCGCCGATAGCATCGTTGTTTACGCGGATGGCTCAGACCACAGTCGCCTAGATCACCCACTGCTGCATCCCGGGCGAATGGAGGTCATTCAGAAACAAATGTTGCGTGGCTGCGGCTTTGTAACCCTGCACTACGCGACGTTTGCTCCTCTCGGAGTGGATGGCGATCGATATCTTGACTGGGTTGGTGGGCACTTTGACTATGAAAGCGGCCCAGGTGCTAACCACTGGGCCAGTGCTATCGACAACTGGCTGGCATCTGTTTCCCTGCCTTTGCCGATGCACCCGATTGTGCGGGGAGTACGACCATACAAGGTTCAAGAGGAGTTCTACACACAGCTCCGTTTTCACAAAAGCGATCCAAGGCGCGTTGATTTGCTTCAGACCATTCGGCCTCAGGGTGGTAAGGCTGAGACGGTGGGCTGGGCAATTAACCGCCCCGATGGTGGACGAGGTTTTGGGTATACCGGTGGACACGCTCTTTCAACGTATACGGATGCCAATATCCGCAAAATGCTCTGCAATGCGATCCTCTGGACAGCAAACCAAAGCGTTCCAGCGGCTGGTGTTGACACGGCCAGCATCCCAACCGATGATCCAATCCGGGTAACGGTTCTTACGGGACATCATCACCCGGCACACGACTGGAAGGCAACCACTGCGGCCCTGCATCACGTTACCGCCAGCGATAAGCGCCTCGAACTTGAGGTTGTTTACGATCCTGAGCTGCTCTCCGGGGATGTACTTGCAACAACAGATGTCCTCCTCATCAACTATTGCAACTGGGAGTCGGCAACTTTGTCGGCGGCGGCAAGGGGGAAATTATCCAAGTACGTCCGCGGAGGCGGGGGGCTCTTTTTGCTTCACTTTGCCAATGGCGCATGGCGGGATTGGACGGACTATCATGGAGGTTTTTCACGCCGCGTTTGGGTGGATGGCAAAGCGAATCATGATGCGTATGGGACCTTCAGCGTAAATGTCACTCAGCCAGACCATATCCTCACTCGCGGGCTGAAGCGGTTTACGACCACCGATGAGCTCTATTGCGCACAGGTAGGTATAGATCCTGTTACTCCATTGTTAGCCGCGACATCTCAGGTGACCGGGAAATCCGAACCACTGGCGTACACGTATAAAGCCGGGCGTGGGGTAGTCGTTCAGACACTTCTGGGCCATGATGCCGGTGCGGTTCTTACGCCTGAACACGCCGAGTTCATCCGCCGGGGACTGGCTTATGCCGCCGGGCGGGAGGTCCTTTCGTTTCCTCTCGAGCGGATTCAGGGCAAGCCGGTGATGGCAGCGAGTCCTAATGGGATGGCGGCTGATGTCACTACTGGAGCTCTCAGGTTGTCACCGATCGCTGATGTTGCCAAGCTTCCACTGCGCGTTAGACTTCAGGCTAAGCTGACACAAGCCACTACATACAACATCTTGGTTGCACAAGGGCTAAAGTCGAGCAAATCCCATTGGGAAGTATTTACAGAGGCTGGCAGCGGACGCTTGGCCGTTTTTGTCCCAGGGAGTTCACCAAGCCTCTTTGTTTCAGATGCCGTCGTTACGGATGGTAAGTGGCATGACATCGATGTCAGGATCTCAGAATCTCGTGTCGCGATGAGTATCGATGGCAAGTCGGCCTTCGAAAAGCCCTGTTCCCGACCTGATCTGCTTCCAGATTCCGGTGAGTTTTGGGTTGGTGGCTACCCTCCGGATGGCCTGACATGTTCAGGGACGATCGATGATTTGCAGGTATGGAGTGGTACGGAAGACTCAACACCGGTTGTTTTCGCAACATTCGGTGCAATTGCAGAAAACGGATTTGATGCCTCTAATGGAAAGCGTTTGGTAACGACATCCCGGGACTTACCGTTGAAAGGAAACATCAAAGTGAAGACTACTGTGATCAATCATGGCATTCCTGTCATAGATAAGCGGACATCCGAGGATTGGCGCGTCGTTGGCAAAGATTCCGGAGGGATGCGCTACAGCACACTTAATCAAATCAACCGCTCAAACATCACCAAACTAAAGAAGGTGTGGGAGTTTACGGTCGATGATGCATCCGAGCGGAGTACGCTGGAATGCACACCTATCGTTGTTTCCGGTGTCATGTATCTGACGACGGTCAATCAGAAAGTTGTTGCACTTCAAGCCGCAACTGGCAAGACCATTTGGCAATTTGATCCGTCGGCTGGTGGTGTAAACCGTGGGGTTGCATATTGGAGTGACGGAAAGTCCAAGGGGAAACGGCGCATCCTATTTGGCACAGGGAATGGACGCCTCTGGAGCATCGATGCGTTGACGGGTAAGCCGGATCCGACGTTTGGTAAGAGTGGATTTATCAACCTCAAGGATGGCTTTGAACGTGATCTGTCTGGTGCCAACCTTTCTGTCACATCTGCGGTTGCCATCTACCAAAACATTGTTATTGTC
>JBEDDQ010000149.1:0-4421 GCA_041176185.1 Armatimonadota bacterium
TATTAGAGGTACTTGTACCCGGCTTCAAAAGCCTCCTGAAAGATTGAAACACATGTCCTTTGTCGATTTTCTCAATACGTATATTGCAACCAATGGCGATGTCGCCATCGCATCGCTTCAAGACTGTCTCCGCATTCCGTCCGTCAAGGATGAAGCAACCGTCGCACCTGGTGCTCCGTTTGGGCAAGCCTGTGCAGATGCCCTTACCTATACCTTGGACATGTGTGCCGCTGCGGGTATGACGACTGTGAATCTGGATGGCTATGTCGGCTACGCTGAGTTTGGCCCCAAGGATGCCGCTGAGCACGTTGCACTGCTCGGTCATTTGGATGTCGTTCCTCCAGGGGATGGCTGGACGGATGGTCCATGGGATGCAGTGGTACGCGATGGCCGTATCTGGAGCCGTGGTACACAAGATGACAAAGGACCAACGTTTGCCGGAGTACACGGTGCCATCGCCTTGCTACAAAGCGGCGTCGAGCTGCGCCACAGGGTTCGTCTGATCTTCGGTTGTGATGAAGAGTCATCGTGGCAATGTATGGAGCATTACTTTGGGGCCGCCGGACAACCGATGCCAAAGCTTGCGTTCACCCCGGATGCTGGATTTCCCCTTTATCATGCTGAGAAGGGGAGCTATACCGCAACCGTTACACTCCCACTTGGAAGTTCTTCCGAGGAGATTTCTGGGTTTACATCCGGATTACGACCCAATATGGTTCCTGACAAGGCAACCGTTACTAGTTTTAATGAATCACTCATCAACCGTTTACATGCGATTCTTCCCGATGGCGTGAAAACAAACGATGGAGGCTTTCAGGTAACCGGAGTGTCCGCGCACGGTGGGGCTCCGCATGGTGGTGTCAATGCCGCGATGCTGCTTGCACGGGGTTTGGCTGATGTCACAAGTGATGAAGCATGGAAGGCGTTGGTCGAGCTCTGCGACTGTGATGGCAAGGGGGCTGGTATTGATGGTCGTGATGACTTGACAGGACCTCTGACCCTGAATGTTGGTGTCGTGAACATTGTCAATGGTCTGCTTGAGGTGGTTATCAATGTACGCTACCCTGCAACCTGGGATGATTCTGTCCTACAGCGAAGCTGGGATAACTTAAGTGAACGCGGCTGGAAGTTGATTCAGTTTGACCATACCGCTCCTCTGCACGTGCCAATTGACCAAGAGCCTGTCAAGACATTGCTAAGTGTCTATCGTGACCACACAGGTGACATGTCATCCCCCAAAACTATGGGTGGGCGTACCTATGCGACCAGTGTGCAGCCTGTCGGCGTCGCGTTTGGTGCGGCGATGGCCGGTGATCCTGAAGTTGCACATCGCCCGGATGAAAACATTTCCATTGAGCGATATCTGCAATGTATCCGGATCTATGGTGATGCTCTCTACCGGCTGGCTAACGTCGAGGCATAGGCAACGAAAAGTTTGCACATGTGTGGGTATCTACATACCGTCAAACAGTGTGAATATGCCCGAATGATGGCGAGTATTTGTTAGTCTGCTGGGATTTTTTGGGTCTCATGGTTTAAGCAGAGGTGTTTGGCATGGGTAGTTACGCAGATTACGTTAGTGATGTAACAGTAATCACCATTCAATATGCTGTTGAATGATGTGTAAATGTCAGGCTCTGTGGGTACACAAAACGTGTGAGCGATTTCGATACAAATCATGTTTGGCGAAAGCTGTGTGCTGGGCAGGCAAAAATCTCCCGGTCCATTGATGAGTCATTGCGTAGGTCCGGATGTGTCCCGCTTGAATGGGTCGGCATTCTCTTCGATATACAGCGATACGGAAATGGCCGTATTCGTCTTGGAGAACTAGCTGAACGCTCGTCACTGAGCCGCAGTGGTATCACACGTCTGATTGACCGGATGGTTGACGGGGGAGTCATTTCCCGCGAAGCTTGTGAGCACGATGGCCGTGGCACATACGCTGTGATCTCAGACCTTGGGAAGACCAAGTTGACGGCTGCGCTTCAAGTACAGGAACGGGTTTTACAAGCCGCGTTCTACCAGCGATTTACGAACGGTGACATGGAAGCATTTGTGCGTATTGCAGGAGCACTCGAAGCCGCTGATTAGTTGGTAGTAAAAAGAAACAAGGCCCGTGGTCACATATTGACGACGGGTCTTTTTCTTTTGAAGATATTGTTAGGATGTAACCATTTGCTGCGCAAGAACATCAGTGACAGCCTTCACTACTGAATCGGTGTCCATACCACAAAGCTCTTGCAGTTTCGGGATTGTGCCATGTTCTACGTAGTGATCGGGAAGACCTATCCGCTTGACGCAGATGTTCTGTTTGCCCAAATCATGCAAAGCTTCCATAACCGCCGATCCAAATCCACCGGTGATGACACCATCTTCCAATGTAACAATCATGGATACAGATTCGGAAACACGCTTCAGCATCTCGATATCGAGAGGCTTGATCCACCGGACATTAACCACAGTACAGTCAATCTTGTGAATGTCTCTGAGCTTCCGGGCCGCTTCCAGAGCCTGATTCACCATCGGGCCAACCGCCAGTAATGCAACATCCCCACCAGACATCAATGTCTGAGACAAGCCGTGTCGAATTGGTTGTGGATTGGGCTCGAGTAATTCTGTGCTACCGCGTGGGTATCGAATCGCAATCGGTCCCTGATGCTCAGTGAGGGCATAGTGAACCATCGTTCGAAGCTCTGCAGTATCGCATGGAGCCAGGAAGGACATCCCAGGGATACTGCGCATATAGGCGACATCCATTGCGCCGTGATGCGTCGCACCATCATCACCAACCAAGCCCGCTCGGTCCATACAGAACACAACAGGGAGGTCTTGGAGGCAGACATCATGAACAATCTGGTCGTAGGCCCTCTGGAGGAACGTTGAGTAAATCGCGCAGACTGGGCGGAAGCCTTCCGCGGCAAGACCTGCAGCAAACGTCACCGCATGCTGCTCAGCAATGCCAACATCGAAGAAGCGCTCAGGGAACTTCTCCGCAAACTTTGCAAGCCCGGTACCATCTGGCATCGCTGCAGTGATTGCGACAACCTCCGGATGGTTGACGGCTACTTCATTAAGGCTCTCAACAAACGCTTGGGTGTACGTAACTCCAGATGCCTTCTTCTCTAGATTTCCGTCTTCTACATTGAAGCCACTGACCGCATGCCAAGTACGTTGGTCGCCTTCCGCTGGGAAGTAACCCTTGCCTTTGGTCGTATTGACATGAAGCAAGACTGGACCCTTGAGACGTTTGACTTCCTCAAATACCTCGGTAAGGAATCCAATGTCGTGGCCATCCAAAGGACCGATGTACTGAAAACCAAGCTCCTCAAAAAAGAGGCCGGTGTTGGCAGGCGCGACAAGATGCGTTGCGGCATGACGCGCACCACTGGCTGCTTTGTAGAGAAGGCCTTCCTTCGGAATTGATGACTTGAAAGCCGATTGTGCCCGTTGAAACTGCGGATTGAGACGAAGCTTTGCAAGCATCGTCGCAAGAGCACCAACATTCTCAGCAATGCTCATGTTGTTGTCATTGAGCACCACAACCATGTCCGTCTTCTGGTCGCCAATGTTCAGCATCGCTTCCAGTGCCATCCCGCCTGTCAGCGACCCATCGCCGATCACCGCAAGAACGTGCTCTTTCGAACCGCGCAAATCACGGGCTTTTGCAAATCCTAATGCCGCTGAAAGTGATGTGGATGCGTGTCCCGCACCAAACAAGTCGTACTTGCTCTCATCCCGTCGAAGATAGCCGCTGATTCCCCCATACTGCTTTATAGACGACAGCTGGTTCCAGCGTCCTGTTAGCATTTTGTGGGGATAGCACTGATGCCCAACATCCCAAATGACCTTGTCCTCAGGAATGCCGTATGCGTGGTACATCGCGATTGTGAGCTCAATGACGCCAAGATTTGGGGCAAAGTGTCCACCAACCTTGGCAATTGTTCGAACAAGACCATCCCGGACCTCATCTGCAAGACGGTTGAGGGTAGGCACATCCATCGTACGGAGGCTTTCAGGTCCACTCAGGTTGTCAAGCAATGGGTATTCGTTCTGCATTTGAAATCCTTACTTTGTCTGGCAAAGTTATGTCGTAACTACACCTAACCATAAGGTGTCACATATGTCAAAACGCTGATTTTGTAGGAACGGTTCCGCTATTCTGGCTCTGCGGTTCCTTCGAGGACCAATCCCCGAGTCTCAGGGTAGCGTATATACCAATGCTCAAGGCAGTCGTGAAGATGCTTGGCATACTTGAAGTGCGCGCCAGTACCAGTCCGAAGCTCAGCTTCATAGATAAATTTATCGGCTGTAGTTGTGTGCTCGAAGTAAAACTGTGAGCCAAGCAAGCTTATATAGATGTCGGCTGCATTGCCAGCAGCGATACCTTGTCTGGCTTCGAGGGTGATTGCACGCCCTTGTTC
>JBEDDQ010000150.1:0-3156 GCA_041176185.1 Armatimonadota bacterium
CGTTCTGAAGTTAGCCGCGTTCTGAATAACCGAGTCCGCCCAGGCCGCTCCGTTTCTATCGAGCGCCAAGCACAAATCCGCGCCGTAGCGCGCGAGCTTGGATACGCGCCGCACCCCGGTGCTCAGAATCTGGCAAGGGGCAAAACGGATCTGGTCGCGCTCACGATGTTAATCGACAGCGGCGATGGACTTCCTCCGCACTACCAGGAAATAATCACAGCGGTGACATCTGTTTTCCGTGGTCACGGAATGAATCTAATCCTGTCGCAGTCTGAGGCTGAGACGCAGCTGGCGAGTATCGAAAAGCTGGCCCGGTCACGTCAAACAGATGGTGTTATCCTCACCGACATGATGGTCGATGACCAGCGGCCAGCCTTGTTGTCTCGATATGGGCTCCCTTATGTGATTCGAGGTACAGCCCCCGGCTATGGGATGCCAGCAATCGGTCTTGACAACGTCGCGCTTGGACGACTGGCCATTCAGCACTTGGCAAGTCATGGTCACCGCCGGATTTTGTTTCACAATATCGGCCGGAATATGATGGCTGGCTATGGTCGGCATGTCGGTTACGTTGAGGCTTCTTCAGAGCTCGGGCTCACGGATGATGTCGAATATGAAGATTCGATTTACCTTGAGCATCAGGTGTTTGGGTATGCAATCGACCGATGGACACAGCCCAATCCACCAACAGCTGTCTATGCAGCCGATGAAATGGCAGCATCCGCCTTTCTCCGCGCATTCAATGAGCTTGGGTTACGGGTTCCGACAGATGTTTCCCTGATGTGTAGTCTAAACGCAAAATACATGCATCAAGTCCTGCCAAGCATTACAAAAATCACAACGCAGCAGCAGGCCACCGCATCTGAGGCTGCGCGACAGCTCTTGAAAACCCTTGGGCGTAAACCGGTGCTAATGGAACAAGTTTTCCTGCAGCCAGAACTTGTTGATGGACAATCCGTCGCGGCCCCGTCTGGATAGTTCTCTATCCAGTGCTCTGCATTGCCGCCGCAATACCCGTTATCGAAAGCAACAACGCCTCACGGACATCCAAGTCATCCGGGTTGCGGGCAGCCTCATTCATTAAGTGAACCTGTAAAAGAGACAATGGCCGTACTAATGGGTTGCGCAGCGCGACTGTGGCGCGGACGACAGGTGCATGCACCATCAGGTCGTGATTCTGCCCAGTGATTTTCTGTAGCCAGGCAACCGTCCGTGCATGCTCACCGGATATTCGTGCATGAAACGCGATTCCCAACGATTCAGGCACGCACCGAGCGGCGTACTGTGCTGCCGTATCAAGCTGAGCCCTCGTGAGCTCGAGCTGTGCATTGTCCACCACTGTCTTGAAGAACAAGTAATGCTTGTACATCTCTTGGAGCTCTGCAAGCACGTCCGGATTTTGTTCTACCAATGCCTCAATTGCCGCGCCAAAACCAAACCATCCCGGCACGGTATAGCGCGCTTGAATCCATGCAAAGACCCATGGAATGGCCCGCAGGTCATCAACAGAGCCGATTTGTGCTCCAGAGCGAGATACTGGACGACTGGCAATCGGGAGCTTCGAAATGTGAGCAATCGGCGTCGCTTGGGTGAAAAATGACCAGAACTCAGGGTCCTCATGCACCATCGCCCGATAAACCCTCCGGCTTTCGGCCGCCAAGAGCCCCATTAGGTCTTTCCATTGTTGCGGTTCATCGACCTGGAACTGCGGAACCATCGCCGTCAGACAAGCGGACACAATTTGCTCGAGGTGACGATGCGCAATCGGCGCGAGGCCATAGCGGAAGCTGACAACTTCTCCCTGCTCCGTAAAGCGAATCCGTCCCGCAAACGACCCCTTTGGCTGGCTCGCAATCGCCTTGTTTGCACGCCCGCCGCCGCGTCCCACCGTACCACCACGCCCATGGAACAGGCGCATTCCAACACCATGCTTACGGCACGCATCCGCCAGCCGCGCTTGCGTATCCTGAAGCGCCCAGTTTGCGGCAACGAATCCACCATCCTTGCTCGAGTCCGAATACCCAAGCATGATTTCCTGGAAATTACCCATGACATCGATATGCCGGCGGTACTCAGGTACTGCGAACAGCTCATCCATGAGGGATGCCGAACGCTGCAAGTCATCAATCGTCTCAAACAACGGAACGATGTCCAGATCTTCATCAACACCGCACTCTTTTGCAAGCACCAACGGCTCCAAAATGTCGCTGACACCATGGGTCATCGACACGATCGAACAGCGGATGGTCTTTCTGGACAGATCACGATGCGCACGGCGGACGGTTTTGTAGACATCCAGAACTTCCTGTGTCTTCTCCGTCAGCGTTACATGGGCGCCTACAAGAGGACGTGGATTAGACAATTCATGGCGAAGAACTTTGACTTTTTCGTCATCGGAGAGGCGGGCATAAGCGCCAGCCGTCGGCAAGACACCCGCGACAAAAAGTAACTCACCCATCGCGACTTCATGGACATCCGAGTGCTGACGAATATCCAGCGATGCCAGATGAAAGCCAAACGTCTTTGCTTGCTGCCAGAGGCTTGCGAGGGGCCCGGATGCCACCAGAACACCCGCATTCGCCGCGACCAATGACTCTCTAAGGAGGCGAAGATCAGCGACAAATGCATCATCGGATGCGTATTCCCACGGATGTGATGTGTGATTGCCAGGATTACCGGCAAACGACTCCAGCTGCGCAAGGCCTGCCGTGAGACGCGCCTCAATCAGATAGAGCTTCATCACGAATGGCTCAGCCCGATGCTGACGAAGCACATCTTCTGAAAGTTGGACAACCTCCATGTCATGTTTGATGGACAGTGCAAGCGGGTTATCGGCGGCAAGACGTTTATCGCTTACGGTCAGCTGCGCTCGTACATCGTGGATACGTTCAATGTACGCACGGAGAATCGTCCGTCGGTGCTCAAGCAGCGTCCACCAGGTAACACGTGCGGTCACGTTTGGGTTGCCATCCCGATCACCACCGACCCACGACCGGAATTTGACAACGGATGGAACATCATAAGTGCGGCCAGGAAAAGCATCGGAGAGCGCTTGCTCAAGATCCGATTGCAGCCATGCAACGACATCGAGGATGCTACGGTCAAAGAAGTACAAGACATTTCGTGCCTCTTCGGCGACCGTGATGGGTGCCAGAC
>JBEDDQ010000151.1:0-2512 GCA_041176185.1 Armatimonadota bacterium
TTTGCCATTCATGATGTGCAGGAGCTGTCCAATGGTCGGGGCATCGCTACGCTCGCATTGACAAACGACATTGCGTGCTGGTCGACCGAAGAGGTCGAGGAAGTAGGTATTCCCACCCACGGATGTGTCCGGAAGCTGTACGGCACGGAGGTCGGCTGGCATCCCGGCGATTGGCTCCCCAAGTCCGAGAGCCACAGAAATCGCATCCATGAGCGGCTCCGCCTGCATCCGCTTGAAAGCATAGTGTGAGTAGTACTTGCTGTCTCCTGCGTTTTGCTTTGTCGGGATGGAGGTGCGTTGGTAAGCATCCGTGAGCACAATGTCCCGGATCAGCTGGCGGACATCATAGCCGCCGCGGACAAAGTCCAGTGCGAGGCGGTCGAGCAGCTCGGGGTTGCTTGGCGGGTTTGTGACCCGGATGTCATCGACGGGTTCGATCAGCCCGATGCCCATGAGCTGTTTCCAGACACGGTTAACAATGTTTTTCGCAAAGAACGGATTGCTTGGTGCGGTGACCCAGTCGGCAAGCGCATCCCGGCGGTCGCCCTTGAAGTCTGCCGGCAGCGGCGCGCCATCGAGAGGCGTCGGTTGCATCACCTTGCCGGTGCGTGGGTGGACGGCCTCACCGCCATTTCCGTTGTAGACAAATGTCTCTTCCGGATTTGGGCCATCCTTGGTTTTCGTCCGCACAAAGAAGGCAGCCATTTGGTAGTACTCGTACTGCTTGAAGCGCTCGTACGGGTGGTTGTGGCACTTGGCGCAGCCGATACGCGTTCCGAGGAAGACTTGGCTTGTGGTTTCGAGAAGGGCCTCGGGGAAGCGTTCCGCCCTGAAGAACCCTGCCGCGCCATTATCGTAGTTGCTACCCTTTGCAGTGATCAGCTCACGGGCAAAGGTGCTCATGGGTTTGTTCAGCGCCACGGATGACCGCAGCCACTGGTTCATCGATGCCAGACCACGTTCGCCGAGGGCCTTCGTGGATGCACGCGTGTAGTCGCCCCAGAACAGCGTCCAGGTGTCAACGTATTCAGGGCTTGCGAGGAGCTTGTCGACAATGCGTTCGCGTTTGTCCAGCTCGCGGTCGGCGAGGAAGTCACGAATGTCTTTGGGGGATGGCAGTGTTCCGCAAATATCCAACGTTACGCGGCGAAGGAACTCTGTATCGCTGGCCTTTTGGCTTGGCGTCAGGCCAAGTTGGGCAAGTTTTTTGTCGACGAGGACATCCATGGCCACCGATGCCGGAGTCCGCGTTTCATCATCCGGTGGTGCTCCGGGCTTCAGCGGTGCACCAAATGGGCTGTTGACGGTGGCGGTTGTCACGACATCCCGGTAGCGAATCAGGACTGCGGCGGAGCCTTTTCCCGTGACCTTGATGATGCCATCCGGGCTGACACTTGCGACGGCCGCATCCGAGCCGCTGATAAGCGCTTCGGCGGTGACATCGCGTGTCGTGGAGTCCGAGAGCGTCGCGACGACCCTGATGGCCTGTGTGTCGCCGACGGACAGAGTGCGCATTTTCGGGTAGACATCCAGCTTGATTACGGTCGGGTCATCCTGCTTGGGCCCGGGCATCCCGAGGCGTATCCACTCGCTAAGGAGTTTGTGATGCTGGGTTCCACCAGTGAGTGCGGGGCCGCCTTTGTGGGGAACGGCCATCGTCGGCTTGCGCAGCAGCAGGGAGTTCATCGGCTGTGCAGGAGATACGCGGCGGCTTGCACTACCTTTGGTGATGCTGGCGAAGTCCAGGTCCGGGTCAAACGCCTGGAGGCTTAATCGGAAGCCGCCTTTACCTTGCGTGGCTCCGTGGCATCCGCCGCCGTTACAGTTGGAGCGGGTGAGGATAGGCTCGACATCTGCGATAAAGCGCGGCGTGGCTTTTGTCGTGACATTGCGGACATCAACTGGAACCACTAGTTTGCGGCCTGATGCATCAATGGTGATAGTTGTACGGCCATCGTGGATTGGAAAGATGGTGCCATCTTTGATGGTCGCGATTTTGGGATCCGCGATTGTGTAGCGTGCGGTTGTCGTGACATCTTTCCCTGTTGGTAGCTCCGCAACGATGCGGTGGCTTGTCCATGGGCCATCGAGGGTGATGTTTGTGACTGCGCCGGTCAGTTGGAGTGCGGGTTTGGCTGCGTTTGTGCTCTTGGCTTTGCCTGTGGCCGCGCCGCTGAGTGCGCAAAGTGTCGCGATGCCCAGTGGGCCGATGGTGTAGAGAAGGCGCCTTGCATCCATGATTGTCAGCACTCCTGTGTGCATCCGATTGATGTGCGCGCAGTCACCTATGACTGCACCGTGAATCCTAACGCATTGTAGCCTTAATTAGCTTACGAAGCAGACCACGTCTCTTCGCAGATCAGTCAGTTCCTACCAGGTTACCCTGACCCTAATAGATGTCTATGTGGTTCTGTAATGTAATCAGACTGCAGGTGGTTTCTTGTGTCAGTGACACTGTTATCGTCTGAATCGCATGACGTTCCATGCCTCACGCCGGTTGATTGTAAAAAAT
>JBEDDQ010000152.1:0-4897 GCA_041176185.1 Armatimonadota bacterium
TGCAACAGATACACCGAATACTTCGAGGACGTATTTGCCCGCTGCGGCCGAAATCACGAGGATGAGAAAGGCCCAGAGAGCGGCCCGCCGCGCGGTAATACGTTGTTTTTGTGCACTTTGATGTGCGGTGACGGTTAGGAAGACGGGGATGGCGCCAAGCGGATCCACGAGCGCCGTCAGGCTGAGGAGGGTCTTCAAAATGCCTGTGACGTCGTCCATTGGACCTTCATTCTAACCTCGATGTCGCATTTCCCGCCCAGTCCTAAGCGTTATGTGTCTGCTTTCCTTTGTCAGCCGCTTGTGCATTTTCTCGTGCTGCTGTTGCATCCGCCTGTAGCGCATCCACAGACTTGATCGCAATGCGTGCTGCGCCCTGGTAGGTTGCATCGGTCTTGACACGCATCCCAAGCCGCTCAGCTGTTTCGAGACGTTTTGCGGCATCATCTATTGCACCCGATGCAACGTACTGCGGCAGCCACTCCGCCTGTGCACACAGCATTTCATCCGTGAGCTGCCAAACCTCTTCCGGGTTACAGACCGCGCCGACCAATGGGTCATGCAACATCGCTTGCTTCAACAATGTTACGTCTGCGTTTATCGCTGCCTCGACGGCCATTTCCTGAACGCGCACACTTGCGGCACACGTCGCGGCGCAGGCAAGTGGAAGGGGACCGACGACCGGCACATTAATACCGTTTCGGTCGACATAGCCAGGCACTTCGACGATACAGCCATCCGGGAGATTTGAGATGTAACCGGCATTTGGCACGTTGAAATGGCCACGATAGACGCGTCCCGTCTCAAGCGCTTCGATGATGTAAGAGCCATGTTCATCCGAGCGGGATTCCGGCGTGAACTTCTTGGGCTCTTCCTGCATCCAGTTTGGAAAGTCAGTCTCAAACCATGTCCGACCTTCGGTACAAACGCGCAAATAGCCGCCCGTCTCACCATTAATCCAGCTGGAGAGGTCAATCCAGTCCATGATTTCGTTTGGACGCTTTCGGTACCACGGAAGGTATTCGGAGAGGTGTCCATTGGATTCTGTGCTGTAGTAGCCAAAGCGTTTAAGGACATCGATACGGACTTTTTCAGTCTTTGGGTACTCCGGATGGCCATTGAACAGCTCGGCCATCCGTGGAATCAGGTCATGCCCCTGCCACGTGGCATTGATACACCATGTCTGGTGGTTGATGCCGCTAAAGACGAAGTCGATATCCTGACGGGTAACCGTCTCATCTTCATCGAGGATGTGATGTGCCTTCGCCCAGTGTTCAACGCACTTGGCAATTTGGTGCTGTGCGCCCTGAACTCCGTGACAGAGGCCTACGGTGCGCACACCTCCGTAGGTGTTGGCAGCCCATGTCAGCATACACATTGGGTTAGAGTAGTTCAGAAGCAACGCGTTAGGCTTTGCCACATCCCGGATATCACGGCAAATATCAAGGATGGCTGGAATTCCACGCTGACCGTACATGATTCCACCGGCGCAGAGGGTATCACCAACGCACTGATCGATTCCGTATTTGAGGGGAATATCGATGTCCGTTGCAAAGGCATCGAGGCCGCCTTGCCGGATGGTGCAAATGATGTAGTCCGCATTTTGGAGGGCTTCGCGCCGGTCGGTTGTTGCGGTAACGGTTGCGGCGACGCCATTTGCCTGGATGTCCCGCTCAACAAGCTGATGCACCATCGAGAGATTGTGCTCATTGATGTCCATCAGGGAAAAGTGTGTGCTTCCCAGCTCGGGTACGGTCAGAATATCGGCTATCAGTCGGCGTGTGAAGCCGATAGAGCCGGCACCTATCATCGCAATTTTGAGTGACACCAGTGTCCTACCTCCACAAACTAATAACTGGCCCAATGGTTACGGACTACCGCCACTGCGCGGGGATACGCCGCATGGAAATCGCCTCACCCTTTTCGCTTGGCGCATTGCCTTCGGTCGGCATAAACAGCGTCAGCAAAAGCTCTTCACGGGATGCTCCTACACGAACGGCATGCGGATTTGCAAACGACAAAGACCCCCCGGGGGTACGTACAGGAATGGAAATTGGCGCCAAAGACTTGCTATCGATCAACCATAAACGCCAGCTTGCCCAGTCATTTTTTGCAAGCTGTCCTTCCTGGATATACCAGTCCTTGCCAGCAAGGCGGATTTTCGTCCGTCCCCCAATATTCCCCTTAATGCCCAAACGTTCCAGACCCTGGTTCCAGCGTTCGTCGACTTTCGCATCCCAGCGTCCACGTCCACGAAACGCACCGGATGCCGCACGGTCGACATCCCGCTCGCGGTAGTAGTGAAGCCTCAGCTTTGCGCTGTCACCGTTGGTGCTCTCAAAGCTCGGGGTGCCCTCGGCGGATGGCGCCAAACTCCTTGGGAGAAGCTCATCGAGGAGAGGCTCACCTTTGCGAAGCGCCGCCAGGGTGCGGTATCGCTGGAGACGAATATGCACGCTGTCAGGAGCATCGGATTCAAATGCGAGCCACCAGCTGCCATCCGTGGCGGCGAACAGCTCTCCCTGTGACCCATGGTTTGCCAGCTCGCGGACGTGCTTCCAGGTAAAGCCATCATCAGACTCGGCAAGGTTCAGGCGGAAGCTTCCGGCATCCAAGGAATGATGGATTGCGAGAAAGCTGCCATCCCGGAAGACAACAGGGTTAAGCGAATCGAGCACCGCTCCGCGGTCATCTTTTGCATTGAAGACAACCTTGCCCGTGGTCAGATCACCCAACCAGGCGGCGATATCTTTTTGCAGCTGCGTTGGCCTGATAACCATTTTGGGTTAGCCCATCGCTCCGGCGTGCGTACAAGCGTGTGCCGCCGAATTCGTTGCGCGGGCCTGCGCAGCGCTGTCAGACTCCCCAGCGAGGATACCCGCGACAAATCCTGCGGTAAAAGCATCCCCGGCCCCGATCGTATCGACGACATCTACGGGCACGGATGCCAGCCAGCTCCAACCCTGCTCCGATGTGACAAGACTTCCCCTTGCCCCGCAGGTTACCAGAACCGTTCCGATGTTGAAGTGGTCACGGATTTTGTCGATGTCCGGATGTGGGCGATCATCGTGTGGTGCACGGATTTCCTCCGGCGCGGCGATGCCGAGGAGGCCACAGACGATTGGAAGTTCATCATCGTTGAGCTTTAGGATGTCAGCATTGTGACATCCCTGCTTGAGGATGTCTGCGGAGTAGTAGTGCTGACGCAGGTTGACATCAAAGACACGAATCGCGCCAGTGGGCAGCAGCTCAAACAACGTTTGCAGCGTCGCGGCGCTGTGCTCAGCGCGCTGGGCGAGCGTCCCGAAGCAAAGTGCAGCCGCCGACTTTGCTGCATCAATGGCCGCTGGCGTGAGGGAGATGTAGTCCCAGGCGACACCTTGGCGGATGCCATATTCCGGGACACCGCGGTCATCCAATGTGACAGCAACCGTTCCCGTAGGATGGTTGCAGATCGCGATGCCGGCCGTTTCAAGACCGGCTTGCCGGAGGAGGTGAAGCGCATCGCGGCCAAGGTCATCGCTTCCGACACAGCTGATCGGAAGCGCGGGGAGGCCCTGCTTCATGACTTGATAACTGAAGTTGGCTGGTGCGCCGCCAAGCTGGCGGCCAGCTGGGAGCATATCCCAGAGGAGCTCCCCAAATCCGATTACCGCTTGCTGCATTTGCATGCCTCCAATTGCCGGGCCATACACAAACTATGCTGGTGTAAACGCCAGCTTTTGCAAATCCCGATAGCCAAACAACTTAATGCCCAGCGAGTCGATTAGGTCACGCGTCTTCGGGTCCGTCATTCTCCCTCTCGCAAAAAGAGATTAGCAACACCCCCATCCACTAAACCGGCTTAAACGCTAACTTCTGCAAATCCCGATAGCCAAACAACTTAATGCCCAGCGAGTCGATTAGGTCACGCGTCTTCGGGTCCGTCATAATCAAATACTCGTTGTAGCGAGCCAGCCAGTTCCCTGTGATGTTACGAATTTCCTGATCATCCATGGACAAGTGGCAGATGAACTCGGTCACAACACCCGGTTGTAGCTTGCGGAATGCATCGTAGTAATGCGCACGACGCGTGGCAAGCGTGTCTCCATATGCATCCTCCTTGAGGATGTCCAAGTGCACAAAATTCTGCTTCTTGGTGAGGTTGTACGCAGTCTGGAAGTCAAGTCCAAAGACTTCTTTACCTTCTTTCATACGTTCCGGGGTTGGGGAAAGAATCATCGGCATGATGCCCGTGTCCTTACCAACCTTTACGTAGCGTGGATAGAACTTGCCCATAAAGAGCGTGCCCATGTGCGAATCGATGTGGCTTGGCTTGATGCCAAACTCGAGGGCACGGGCGACCTGAAGGCGAATTTCGCGTTCGACTTCATCCGCGGATGCGTACTTAACCGTGTCCTCGACAGAGCGGTGGATAAAGCCTTCTTTGTCGTAGAGACCCGGAGCCTGTTGACGTGACTGCAATGGACGCCAACGGTAGTTCCGCCATTCACTTGTCAGAGTCAGATGGAGACCGTAGTCCGCATCCGGGTTCTTGCGGCAATACTCTGCGATTTCCGGAAACCAGGGACAAGGAACCATAATGGCAGCGCTGGTGACAACGCCCTTTTCCATCGCCTCGATGGTCGCCATGTTGACAGAATGACACATCCCGATATCATCCGCGTGGATCATCAGGAGCTTGTCTGTCTTCTTATAACCCATGCGCTCGGCAAGGGAAGGTTCGCCTGCGGTACCTGGCCGGTAAATCGTAAAGGACATCGTCGTCTGCTCCTCACAAGTCAAGTTGCGCAATCGAATTTTGGCTGCGCAACGTGTCTATAACTTACCGATGACCGTGCATCATAGCACTGTCTATACTGTCGAATTCATTGATTCTGCCCGCTGTAGGGTGATAATT
>JBEDDQ010000153.1:0-13677 GCA_041176185.1 Armatimonadota bacterium
CGCTACCTCATGCACCCGATGACAGGCGACAAGCTGCGGTTTGTCACGTGTACCAAGCTGAATCAGCGGGAGGGGTGCATCACACCCAGTCATCGCCACTCGGCACCGAGCCTTGAACGGACAACCCGTGCCACGCTGACCACTCGTCGGTGGCTGGCCAGGAATCGAAACCAGTGGTTCCCCCGGGACCGCCCTGTCCGGCAAGCTTTCAAGCAGAGCCTGTGTGTACGGATGACCCGGTTTTGCAAACAATGTCTCGACATCCGTGCTCTCAAACACCTTGCCACCATACATCACAACAACGCGATCACACAGCTCCGCGACGACTGCCAAGTCGTGGGTGATAAATGCAATCGCCATCCCAGTTTCCTGTTGGAGCTGACGTAGCAATTGTAGAATCTGCGCCTGTACCGTCACATCCAATGCCGTTGTCGGCTCATCAGCGAGCAACACTTCAGACTTGCATGCGAGGGCCATCGCAATCATCACACGCTGACGCATCCCACCCGAAAGCTCATGCGGATACTGCTTCGCACGTCGCTCAGGATCCGGGACTTGTACTTTGCGCAGCGCATCGACTGCGGCATCCATTGCCGCACGCCCCTTCAAGCCCTGATGCAACATCACCGCTTCGGCTATCTGGGCACCCACCGTAAAGACAGGGTTCAACGATGTCATCGGGTCCTGAAAGACCATCGCTGCACGCTTACCCCGCATCCCCGCTGCCGTCGCGGGCGTTACAGGGGAACCCGAAATGTGAATCGAACCACCAAGGACGGTTAAGGGGGCAGGGAGCAATCCGAGTACCGCCAGCATCGACAGCGTCTTACCCGACCCGGACTCACCCACGATGCCAAGGATCTCGCCCGCTTGGATGGACATGTTCACGCCATCGACAATGGCATGCTCACCGGTGGAGTCAATCCATCCGATACGTAAGTTTTCTATTTCGAGGACGGCTGGCATGATGTGTTAGTCGAAGAGGCTGGACACGGAAGCATTTTGCCAAATACGATGGATGGCTTCGGAGAACACCTGGCTTGTTGAGAGCACTGTACAGCGGGCTGGACGCCTAGAATCAGGAAGGGGAATCGTATCGGTAGTGATTACTTCTCGAATCTCGGGACGGCTCAGACGCTCAGGCGCCTTACCGGCAAACACCGCGTGCGTACACGCAATCGTGATATCCGGTGTTGCACCATTAGCTAGCAATGTATCCACGATTTCATTAATCGAACCACCCGTAGAAATGATGTCATCGTAGACAATACAGCGCTTTCCACGAACATCCCCGGCAAGCCCGGATATTTCCGATTCGCCATGCGCTGGATGGAATTTGTAACCGACTGCGAGTGGCACATTAAGGCGGGATGCCAGCTTACGGATGGTCTTAACTCTGCCTTCATCCGGGGACACAAGGCAAACATTTTCCATCGACTGCTGAGCAAGATAGTCCGAAATCACTGGAACTGCTGTGAGGTGGTCGACAGGTACATTGAAGAAACCCTGAATCGCATCCGCGTGGAGGTCCATCGCCACGATATGGTCGGCACCTGCGGTGCTCAGGAGGTCGGCGATGAGCTTTGCAGTAATTGGCTCGCGCGGACGGTCCTTCTTTTCTTGACGTGCATAGCCGTAGTACGGCAGCACGCACGTAATGCGATAGGCCGCAGCTCGCTTTAGGGCATCGATTGCGATCAGCAGCTCCATCAGGTTGCCATCGATTGGAGCACAGGTTGGCTGAATCAGGAAGACATCCGAGCCGCGGACAGACTCTTCGAACTTGACATACACCTCGGAGTCAGGAAACCGCGTAATACGAAGCCCACCAAGTGGGATACCGAGACGCTGGACGATTGCCTCTGCGAGGGCCGGGTTTGCGGTACCGCTGAAAACTGCAATGGGATGGCGTTGGGACATGGTTTCCATAATATCCTTGAGGGGGTTAGTCTGCGTGTTCCGAGACTTTGAGGACTACCTTGCCACACGTTCCAGCCTGCATTAAGGCAAATCCAGTATCAAACTGGTCAAACGGGAGGATGTGGGTCCGGATGGGGGTGACATCAAGACGGCCAGATGCCAATAAATCCTGCATCGTAAACCATGTGTCATACAACCGACGGCCCACAACACCATGAATACGAAGCCCCTTGAAAATGATGTCCTCGGCGACATTGAGGTCAACACTTCCGGCGGGAATACCCATTAGCGAAATACGCCCACCAGGCTTTGCCAGTCGGAGACTCTGTTGAATCGCTTTTGGAGCACCTGACATCTCAAGGACGACATCAACACCCATTCCATGGGTAAGCGTCGCAACCGCATCGTCGACATCTGTTTCACGGACATTCAAGACGTGGTCAGCGCCAACCGTTTTTGCCAAATCCAGACGGTATTGGGATGCGTCCGTTGCAATGATGTTGGTAGCTCCCACGGCGCGGCAGACTGCAATCGCGAAGAGGCCGATCGGACCACACCCAAGAATTGCAACCGACTTACCAGCAAGCGGCTCAACCAAGGCAGCGTGAACGGCATTTCCAAGCGGATCTTGGAGGCAGCTGATGGTATTCGGGATGCGCGGGTCGTTCTTAAGCACACTTGCCGCCGGAACGGCGAAGTACTGACCGAAACAGCCATCCGTGTCAACACCGAAAATCTGTGTGCTTGTACAAACGTGGCCATCCCCGGTACGGCACTGGCGGCAGTGGCCACAAATTTTGTGCGACTCGCCAGACACACGGTCTCCCGGTACGAATCCAGTCGTATTTGGACCAAGCTCAAGGACTTCGCCAGCCCACTCATGTCCCATCGTTACCGGCGGTTTTACGCGACCTGCAGACCATGCATCCCAGTTGTAAACATGCAAGTCTGTGCCGCACAAAGACACAGCATCGATTCGGACGAGGAGCTCCCCCACACCTGCGACAGGCATCGGACGGGTTGTCCAAAGGGCTCCGGCACCCGGAGTATTTTTGACAATGGCGTTCACGAAGTCGATTCTATCTGTTACGAGTGGCAAAATCAGGCATCCAGAGGCGAAAACCACCATACAAATTGGGACAGTCCCAACGAGATTCACTTCCACTTCCCGGCTAATGACCGGAAAATTCATGCCGGCGATAGCGGTGTTAACCGTCTCCTGGATGCTCGTAAGGCGGCATCGGACAGGTACAATCCACACATGTCAGCCACAGCCCTGCGAGATGACTCCGCCGCAAAAATTGCGGGCGTGGCCGATATTGATCTAATCTCGCAAACGCGACGTTCCGCAGCTGGGATGAAGTCGCTCGTCGTGACGCTTGCATTTGCGTTTCTGCTTGTCGTCGCGATGCTTCTTGACATTGTGTATCTCTACATAATGGCAGTGGCTCTCGCGATGATTCAGCCTGTTGCATACCTCGTCGCCGTCAGATTTACTCCAAAGTACACCGTCAAACGCAACCTTCCGCCCGTAGGTGTAGAAGGTCGACCTGTTGAAATCCGCCTGGATGTCAGCTCTGCGGGTGGCCTGCCGCAGGGTGCCCTGCACATCATGGACCGTGCTCCAAAGGCTTTTGAAACCACGACTCCCCCAAATGAGCTGGGATGTCTTCAGGAATGGGATGGCATCACAGGGCATCTTTCCTATCAAGCCATCCCAAGCCTGCGTGGTGTTTACACATTTGATCAAGCCACCATGGACTCGAGCGACCCGATTGGGCTGTACTTTTTTGAGACGACCTTAGATGGCTCCAACGACATCGTTGTTCATCCTGCATCCGCTCTCGCACCAAGTGCTACCAATGGCAAGCTTGGTGCTCGTGGGCAGGAGGAGCAGGATGGAAGTATCCGCCGGGGAGAAGGCGTCGATCTGCATGGTGTTCGTGAATACATGCAAGGGGACGGCTTGCGCCGCGTCCATTGGCGTGCCAGTGCCCGCCGAGACAAACTTGTCGTCGTCGAATATGAGGATGCCCTGCCGCAGGACATGCATCTCATTCTGATGGGCTCATCCAAAAGCCATCGCGGCGACGGGCGCAAGTCGACTTTTGAGATTGCCATCAAGGTCGCCGCAACGCTATCAGACCGTGTTCAACGTGATGGCGGAGCATTTAGCATCAGCTGCGGAGAAGCAAAATGCTCCGTACCCAACAAAGGAGATGCCCGTCGTGCCCGTTTTGCGCTCCTTGATTGGCTTGCGCACCTCGATGTCCCAGCAACGGAGTTTGCATCTACGATCTCACATAAAGCATCCGGTTCGCGAACCCGCACCGCAATTGTCACGCCTACTGTTTCACCCGCTGTAGTCGCATTGATTTCCGATCTAAGGCGGGCGGGAGCTACAACGGAAGTCATCCTGCTAGCCGAAGGGACATCCCCTGAGCGCTGCGGCCTTGCCAATATTCCTGCCGGGGTTCGGGTTCGTACCGTGGATGAAAATGCTAATCCATGGCTGGATGGAGGGCGGCGATTTGTCCGTGCAATTGGTGCAGTCTAAGCCCAGAACACTTGCAGTAGTGTCTTTGCCCTTGTACTTGGGGGCGGCGTTTACCCAGTGTGCGGCATTACTTGCGGCTCGTGAAGTCTTTGTCAATCCCGTCATCGGTGTGCTTTGTCTAGTCATCACGCTGGTTGGCTTTGCCAGTGCATTCCGCCTCCGCCAGCTGGGAGCAGGCTCGGAGTTTCTGCGGGCAGGGGCATTTGGACTCTTTGGACTGGCGGTACTCCTCTTATTGACACGGGTTGTACTTGGCTCGGCATCCAGCTACGACTTCCGACAAATCGCAGAGCAGCTCATTTTAGGGACGCTTGCCATCGTCGCGGCTGTCGGAGCTCTGATACTTGTCACGGATGAGAGCGTTGCATTTGTCGGGGTCTGGGGACTTGCCATCGTTGGGCTAAGTGCCACTTCCGATGTCAACCTTCAGCTCATCATCTATTTCGCACTGTTTCTCTTTGGCTTGCTGTTCACACTGGTTCATATCCACGCACTCGCACAAGCGCCAGCAGGATCGCGCGAGCGAGTTGCATCCGGGGACTACCTCGTCCGCCAAGTCCGGAGTGCAGGCTTGTTGTGGGTTTTTGCGGTTGTTCTAGGGGTGTTGATTTCCATCCCAACACGGATGCTTGGTAAGAATGTCTCGCTTGCCCAGGTCGTAAACCAGCTGCGCGCAGAGAATCAATCCGCCGCAACGCGTGCATCCCAGCTGGAACGCCTCAGTGAAGGCGGTGGCACGTTTGGCATAGGCCTTGGGCCCCTTCGTGATGATCAGACACCGGTGATGAAAGTCTATGCATCCGAGCCGCGACTACTCCGCGGTCGTACGTATGACACATACACTGGCAAGGGATGGACAACGGAGCAGTTTAGGCTTGGTAAGGAAGTCTTCGGGAGTCGGGGACAGAATGGTGTTTCTGACTACATCATCAGCCCGCGTACAGACAGCGTCCCAGCATCTGAGCCACTGTTGAAGTATCGCGTTGTCGCCGCAGATGACATCCTCGCGCTGATATACGTCGCAGGAGACGCGGTTCGTGTAAAGGTTACATCACCGAGTTTGTATGCAACACCAGATGGCAACATCGGCGCGTATGCGTACCTCCGTGAGTATGAAATGGAATCGCGCGTTCCAACTGCAGATGAAGCTGTTCTAAATGCAACATCTTCTGAATACCCCCCGAGCATGAGACAGTATCTCGCTGTGCCGAATAACCCTGCGATTGCGCAGCACGTGGATGCTGCGACAAAGGGTTCCACGGGGCCGTATGCAAAGGCTGAGGCGATTCGCCGCTACGTCGGTGGTCGGTGTACGTATAATCTGCAGGCAGCACGCGTTCCGGCGGGACGTGACCCTGTCGATTACTTCCTGAATGATTCCCGACAAGGGTATTGTGACTTGTACGCATCATCGGTTGCCATCATGTGCCGGATGGCTGGTTTACCTGCCCGGATCGCGACCGGCTTCAATGGCGGTGAGCCATCTACGGAAGATACCGGAGCCTTTCAGATTCGTGAGAGCAACCGGCATGCGTGGGCGGAAGTTTACTTTGTCGGACAGGGCTGGGTTCCATTTGATGCCACAGCACTGACACCAGCCGTAGCTGAGACTGCACAGGTCAATCAGGCATCGGGTGGACGCACCTGGCTATCCCGCCTCCAACAGCTTGCGAGCTCACCATGGGTGTTCATTGTTCCCGGGGCACTGTTCATTGTTGCGGCGATGTTCAGGTCATCGAAACCTGACACAGCTTCAGGCGCTGTTGGTCGAAGCCAGGAAGCCCGGCAGCTCGCTGCACTGTGGGTAAAGCTGGAGCGTGCGATTGCGAAGGCCGGTATTGATACGACATCGTCCCGAACGATGAGTGAGATCGTGGGGGATGCCTCTGATGCCCTTGTGAATGCTGGTAATTCCGAGGCCGCAGCACGACTGCAGCTTGTCGGGACAGCCATCAGTCAGGTGCTATACGGGAGATATCCGGTTTCGGCAGAGGATGTCAAGCGTTTCACTAACGATGTCAGCGGTCTCATCACCGCAGTTAATTCACTCTCCAGGGTTGCACGCAGACGCTGATTCCGGGTGGAATGTGAGATATGCACGCCGACATCCCGCTTGACACCAGAATCGTCCTGATCACCGGCACACAATCTGCTGAAAAGGCATCCCTTGCGCGGACATTGGCAACCCGGGTGGATGCGGATTTTGCCGACTTTGATTCCGAGACGATTGCGGCGGATGGCACACCCATAGACCGTTTGTTATCTGCGGTTTCAACGGCACCTTTTGGTGATGGTAAGCGTGTTGTCGTGGTTACCCACGCAGAGCAGCTCGATGACGCGACGCAGAAGAAGCTTGCATCTGGGATTGACAAGATTCCCGGCACGGGGCTGATGATTCTCCTCACGGGGGAACCGGTGATTGAGGATGGCAAAGCGAAGAAGGGATCAATCGTCCTTACAGAGCTTGTCACCGCGATAAAGAAGCACGGCAAGGTTGTGGACTTTGGTGTTCCGCAGAAGGATGACCTTCGGGCTTACGTCGAGCGGATGGCAAAGGCCCGTGGCAAGACGTTGCGTCCGGATGCGATTGCATTGTTTATGGAGCTCCCTGCGGATGACATGCGTCGGCTCGAAACTGAGCTTGGTAAGTTGTTTGACTACATGGGGGATGAAGTCGTTGTCCATGCATCGGATGTTACGGAAGTCCTCTCCCGTGGCCCGGATGAGGTGATTTTCAAGCTTTGCGATGCACTAGGTGCGCGTCGTGGCGGCGAGGCGCTTCGGTTACTTGACACCACGTTTCACATCGGGACGAAGCCGGATGGAACTGCGCTAAGGGTATTGACGATGCTTGCGCGTCAGATAAGGCTGGTTCACCAGGCGCGGATTTTATTGGAACACCGGATGATTGGGCGTGGGGCTGCTCCGCTTTCCGCGGAGGTTGCCGCCATGTTACCGGCGGATGGGATTAAGGCCACGCTTTCGAATCCGAGGATGGCTTGGATGGGTGACAAACTGGCGACTCAGGCCAAGCAATGGTCTTTTGATGCCTTGGAAACGGCTCTCATCGCCATCGAGCATGCGGATGGTTCGCTCAAGGGAATTGTGCCGGGAGGAGACAATCCTCGTGAGATTATCGAGGAGTGTGTTATTAGGATGTGTGCTTAGGGCACAGGATAGCCAAAAAAGCCCACCGCGCTCCGCGCGGTGGGCTGACTTTTCGGAATCGCTTAGCGATTATGCTGCTGCTGCAGCAGCACGCTTCATGAGGCGGGACTTGCGGCGACTTGCTGCATTCTTATGGATGATCCCACGCTTCGCTGCACGATCAACGATCGAAACCGTCAGGCTCATCGCTGTCGATACCGCAGCTGCATCACCCGCTACAATTGCGGAGTGGGTCTTCTTGATCGCGGTCTTGATGCGGCTCTTGGTTGCGTTGTTGCGCAAGCGGCGTGAACGGGACCGGATAACGTCTTTTGCTACAGATTTAATATTTGGCACAGTTGTTTACTCTTTCCGAAAAGTGTCGACCTTTCTATATACCATCTCTCATCACGTTTGGCACGGTCGACTGAATCATTGTCGGGTCAAATCCACCCGTCTCGGTCAAAGGAACAATGACCTTTCCTTTAAACGACAGACCTTCCTCCACACGTGGAACGGTTGGGTCATCAAGGTTAACCAGGTGAATACGGATTCCCTGGCCCTTCTGACGCATCATCATCGAAACTGGCCCGAAAACTGACATCGGCTCAGCCTGAACCTCTGGAGTCATCCGGTAACCAATCGTGACCACCTTGTCTGCATTCGGTGGGCCAATCCAGGTATCAGAGTCGTAAGCCGCCATCTCCTGGCCTTCAGGAGAGACCGGTGGCTTAGGAACTGCGCCCGTTTCCTTAGCCTTCTCAGCCGCCGCAGCTGCTTCCGCCTGAAGCTCTTCTGGCGTACGAGGACGATTCTTATACTGAAACGCATTCAACCCAATCAACATGGCCATTCCCATGCCGAGGGCTACAAAAATCGGAACATTGGATGGTTTCTTCGCCATTAGGATGCCTCCGGTAATCCAAGTACTTTCAGCGACTCGGAATCGCTCTCACCACACGCAAGCAAACGCTCACGGATAGTATCAATAGACAACTGACTCCGGTGGAGTGCCTCCGCCAAAAATGCACTGCGGTCAGGTGCCGTCAAAAGGTCAAGCGTGCTAATCTCAAGTGCCTCCGACAATGTCGCAAGCGCAGGAGAAAGGGCATGAATCTCCTCCTCCGCACGCGCACGCAGCATACCGCGATGCAGCTGTAACTCACGCATCGCCTGCTCAACCGGCGCCATTAGAAAACTATACTCATTCAGCTTGGTATTGACTGCTGTCGTTACATCCGATGACATCGCGCTGGCCTTTCATTATCGTGCCGGTTGGAACCAGAACACCACCGGATAACGTACCATGGAGGTGTGAGTGATTCAACCTCAAGGACCGAAAGTCCGGTACCGATGCCTACGCCTGACATGTACCCAGGATTTGAGGCTGACTTCCGGCTTCCGATGTCCACAGCGCTTATAAACTCTGAAATTGCAAAAAAGTTCCAAGGGCGTCAGAGCCCTGTCACCGGTGTAGCCGTTGCCGCACTCGGGGGAGGTAATGCTGCTATCGTCATCGATGTCAACCAATGGCCACTGCCAAAGCGGATCGAAATACCGGTCGTCCTCAGCGCTGCTGCCGTACCCTTTCCATGCATCACGATGACATTCATTGACCCACCGACGCTCCTTTCGATGCTCCTCCCTCTGCTGCAGACACATCTTCCGGCGGAACTGACCGTCGACAAGGCACAAGCTCGTCTCGATCTCCGGCCGCTCCTCATTAACATCGGGTTTGCCGCATGGCTGCCATATCTCCATAAGCTTCAGCTCTCTGTTGAGCCAAGCCGCTTTATCGTGGATGCATCCATCCGTGTCCCTGAGTCCAACATCAACAAATTCATCTCTGCTCCCTGAGGAGATAACGAAAAATGTTCACCTTTACCGTCCTTGGAATCCTGGTCGTAATCGCATCCCTGATGATTCCAAAGTCATCTGTTCGCTTCATTATCCCGATGCGTATCTCTGCCGTCCTCCTCATCCTGATTGGTTCGACCGGCTCCGCAATTGTCCTGGTCCCTGCAGGCTACCGGGGTGTGCTCCTACAGTTCGGTGCCGTCAAAGGGGTCCTGACAGAAGGAATCCACCTCGTGATGCCCGGCATTAATACCGTCGAACAGCTCGAAGTCCGCACACAAAAGGAACAGGCTGAGGCATCCGCAGCATCCCGCGACCTCCAAACCGTACAGTGCACCGTAGCGCTGAACTACCATGTCGAGCCGACGGGCGTCGGTCATCTCTATAAAACCGTTGGTAGCGAATACCGCTTCCGCGTGATTGACCCGGCAGTACATGAATCACTCAAAGTCGTGACTGCACGCTATACCGCGGAAGACCTCATCCGCCTCCGTGACAAGGTGAAAGCAGAAGTCCACACAGAGCTGGTCAATCGACTCCGCGATTATCACGTTGTGGTGGAAGCAAATGGCGTTTCGTTGACAAACTTCACCTTCTCACAGGAGTTCAATAGCGCCATCGAACAAAAGCAAGTCGCTCAGCAGATGGCCGAAAAGCAGAAGTACATCCTTGATCAGGCAAAGCTGGAAGCCACCACCGCCATCACGCGTGCACGCGGACTTGCTGAATCAGCCAAAATCAATGCCGAAGCGCTACAAACCCAAGGCGGCAAGCTTGTGCTGGCAAAGGACTGGATTGAAAAGTGGGATGGGCATCTCCCAACGGTTCAGAGTGGGAGCGGGATGATTATCGATGTCCGTGAGCTCCTCGATGTCAAGGGTGACAAGAAGAAGTAGCATCATCCCAAATGAGTGAGACCTCCCGAAGCCACGCTCCGGGAGGTCCATTTTCAAGGCCGTACGCGCCTATATCAACGGAACTGAGCGCCCCGCGCCTCACATGCACTGCGAATCGCCGACATCGCGACATCGACTTCCGCACTCGTCAACGTTCGGTCAGCGGCCTGGAAGACAATGCGCACCGTAGGCGCATGATGGCCATCCGGAATTCCCTGACCCGCATACAGGTCTGTGAGCTCAGCAGAACGTAAGAAAGCGCCGCCTGCAGCGATGATTGCATCTCGGATCTCGGCAAAGGCCGTCGTAAGCGGGACAACCGGCGCGATGTCACGTGTCACGGCTGGGAAGCGGCTGATGGCAGTGTAGCCGGCAGCGCCAGCCGCCGTGCCCTGGAGGTCCATCAACACGTCGGCGCAAAGATCAATAAACACCGATCTTGCGGGAAGGTTCTCGGCCGCGTTGTAAATCTGACCCGTATCAGAATCGCGTGCCGCCAGCGAGAGGCCACTGCGGACTTCGCCAAAGTATCCGATGACCTTGCCAGAAGCCAATACCTCAGCGGTCCTGTAAGGGTGCCCAAGAATATGGGATGCAGGCTTGACGGTCATCTCACCGATGCCCAAACCAAGCAAAAGATGCTCAACAACGCCCTTTGCAAAGTAAACATCCACTGGGACGGTCCCGGGCTTTACTCCCCACATCCCGGCTGTAAGCGTCCCCGCGAGAACAACAGACAAGCGACGCGGCTCTGTATAGGCACCAGCTGCTGTGCGGCAATAGACACTGCCCAGCTCAAAAATGCCAAAGTCTCGGATTCCACTGTCGACTGCGCGGGCAGCCGTTGGGAGCAGGGTTGCGAAGAGCGATGTTCGAAGGGATGAGTACTGCGGCGCCATCGGGTTGCGGATGGCCACCATCGATGCCTGTTCAGCCTCTGTCCATGCTGTTTCGGGGGATGTCAGCGAATGGCCAACGATGTCCTGAAGTCCCAGCCCTGTCAGAATTGTCCGGACCTTTGCGGCAAACTCGGCGCCAGGTGCGTTAATGCCGCGCCCAGTGGTGACTGGTGGGACGGTCTCAGGAAGCTTGTCATACCCAAGAGCGATGCGGCCGACTTCTTCGGCGATGTCTTCTTCGATCGCAATATCCGGCCGGAAGCTGGGCACGAGACAATCCAGTGCGCCTGCTGAGCGTTCGGCATCGATACCCAGGCGCTTCAGCGCCGCGACAGCTTCATCCCGGTCGACATCTACGCCGAGGAGGCGGCGGATACGATCCATGCGTGCCAACACACGCGTCGGGACATGCGGCTTTGCGATGACATCGGTGGTTGGACCATCAATCTCGCCCCCAGCGATTTCAAGAATCAGTGCTGCTGCGCGTGCGGTCGCCTGCATCACCAAATTTGGGTCAACAAAGCGCTCGAAGCGGTAGCTGGCTTCACTTGCGAGTCCGAGTGCCTTGCTCCCGCGTCGAATGGTGATGGGTTCAAAGTGAGCGGATTCAAGGAGGATGTCTGTGGTGCCAGCGGTGATTTCGGTTTCGAGACCACCCATGATTCCGGCGATGGCCACCGGGCGGCTTGCATCGCAAATACAAAGTGGCTGGGCTGTCAGGAGGCGCTCTTCGCCATCAAGCGTTTTGATCTTCTCATCGGAGGCTGCACGTCGGACGACAATCTTTCCGCCACCAATGGTCGCAAGGTCAAAGGCATGTAATGGCTGGCCAAGCTCGAGCATCACGTAGTTGGTGATGTCGACAATATTGTTGACCGGCTTGTACTTGTCTCCAAGGGCCTGTGTAAGACGCTCTTGCATCCAGTCTGGAGCCGGGCCAATCGATACACCGCGAATCACGGTCGCCGCGTAGCGAGGGCAGGCATCGGGGTCAGTAATGGTCACCGAAACCGGGCCATCACCGGTCATCAGGGGTGTTCCTACCGGGGATTTGACAGTGATACTCGCATCGATGGCGGCAGCTTCACGTGCGGTTCCGAGGATCGATGCCCAGTCGCCACGGTTAGGCGTTACTTTTGTGTAGAGGGTTGGACCATCCAGGATTTCCTCGACCTCCAACCCAGCCATCGTCAGTGCATCGCAGAAGTCGGTAAATGCCTGTCCTTCTGTGGGAACCGGGATGAATTCCTGAAGCCAGGAGATGGGTACTTTCATGCGCTAAGTCCTTGTCGTAACCTGCCGCACTTGGCGGTAATTGATGTCAATGTTGTCGTCCGGTGTTTACACCGCGCGGGGCCGCACCGTGATCTTAGAACTGCCTCAGGAACCTCAGGTCATTCTCGAGGAACAGGGGGAGGCGGTCAACTCCGTGGAGGACCATCGGCATCCGGTCAAGCCCAAAACCAAATGCCCAGCCTGAGTATTCGGTTGGGTCGATGCCAGCTCTTCGGAGGATGTTTGGATGAATCATCCCGGCGCCACCCACTTCCAGCCAGCGGTCGCCCCATTTGACGGCGATTTCAACACCGGGTTCAACAAAGGGGAAGTAGTCTGGGCGAAAGCGGACGATGGCTTCAGGGCCAAAGATACCGCGCATGATCTCGGCCATCACGCCTTTGAGATCAGCCAAAGAGAGGTCTTTGTCGACTGCAAAGCCATCCACCTGGTGAAAGGTGTGGCTGTGCGTGTCATCAACCGCATCCCGCCGGAAGCAGCGCCCGATCTGGGCGTAACGCAGTGGGGGCTGCTGCCCTGTGGCGAGCACACGTCCCTGTGTTGGTGTGGTGTGTGTACGCATCAGGTGGTCATCATCCAGCACAAAGCTCATCTGCTCATCGAGTGCAGGGTGTTCGGGTGGGTAGTTCAGCCAGTCAAAGTTGAACAGGTATTCTTCGCAGTGGTTGGATTCAGTAAAGCTGAAGCCAAGTGCGAGCATCACGCTTCGAACCTGGTCAAAGGTTTGCGTCAGCGGATGAAGGCGTCCGGGTTCCGGAGTGCGCCCAGGAAGAGTCAGGTCGATGCGTTCGCCCTGCTCACGTGCATCCCGCTCCGCGGCGCGGAGCTCGGCGCCGCGCGTTGCTATAGCGGCTTCGATGACGGATTTGGCTTCGTTCAGTGCGGCACCAAACGCTGGCTTTTCATCTGGAGGCAGGCTGCCAAGATTACGCATCAGGCCAGTGAGGCGTCCGGCTTTGCGTCCCAAGTAGAGGGTGTCGAGCTCGGTGAGATTTGCGGTGTTGGTTGCGGCAGCGATGGCAGCAAGGGCTTCACGTTGTACGTCGGCGATTGGCTGAGTCATGGCGATGCTGTTCTTTATTCAAAAACACAAGCCCGCACGAAC
>JBEDDQ010000154.1:0-3982 GCA_041176185.1 Armatimonadota bacterium
GACTACGGCGCTGTGCTTCCAGGCTCTGCACCTGGTATTGCCGTTGTGGATCCGCAGGAAAAGATCCGCGTTGCCCTTATCGGATGCGGTGGACAGGGAAAGGCCAACCTACGTGTATTCATGCAGCAACCGGATACGCTGGTAACGGTTGTCTGTGATCCGGATGCGAACCGTATGCGTGAAACAGCTGACATGGCTGAGGACCGCTACGATGTACGACCGGCAGAAATAAAAGATTACCGGAACGTCGTAACCCGCAAGGACGTCGATGTCGTCATCGTGGGAACACCTGACCACTGGCACGCTCTTCCGATGATTGCAGCTTGTATGAATGGCAAAGATGTCTTTTGCGAGAAGCCTATCTCCCACAACATCATGGAAGGTCGCCAAATGGTCGACTTCGCCACGCACTACAAACGGATTGTCCAAGTTGGCACATGGCAGCGAAGTCAGCAGCAGTTTCTGGATGCAGTCGCCTACGTCCGTAGTGGAAAGCTAGGCAAAATCAATGTCTGTCGTGCATGGAAGATTCAAGCTCCGAAAGCTGCTGTTCTTGGGAAAGTAGCACCATCGGAACCACCAAAGGAAGTCGACTATGACCTCTGGGTTGGCCCTGCAGCAATGGTTCCGTACCAGTCAAACCGCCTACATTATAACCATCGATGGTATTACAACTTCGCGGGCGGGATGGTCGGAGACTGGGGTGTCCACATGATGGACATCGTTCTCCTCGGAATGTCCAAATCAGACAACCTTGTTCAGCCATCAAAGGTTACATCCCTTGGTGGGAAGTTCTACGTAGGGCCGGAGGATGACCGTACAACCCCGGATACCCTCCTCACCCTTTACAACTTTGACAACTGGATTATGGACTGGGAAGTGCATGTTGGCGATCAGGCAGTTGGCGTGGATGGTGGCCGGGATCACGGAGCACTCTTTATCGGGTCCGAGGGTCGTCTCCTGGTTGACCGGGCTGGTTGGAGTATCTTCGATGCGCAAGGAAAGCCGGTCGAAAAGCCTGCTCCACGTGACTGGGGCGGAACGATGAATGGTCTGGGAACACACGTCCGCGAGTTCTTGAACTCCGTCAAGAGCCGCGGAACAACACGTTCCAATGTCGCATCGATGCACCAAACAACAACCGTTTGTCACCTTGCAAACCTCGCCTACCTGAGTGGTGAGACCCTTCATTGGGACACGGCAACCGAGAAGGTAACGAATGTGCGTAAAGCGATGGATGAGCTCCCTTACAAGCGTAAAAACCGTAAGGGGTACGAGCTTCCGAAGCTGGGTTAGTGTTAACAACGTCGGTTGAACTCCAGATAGTTGGGGTTCAACCGATACACGAAAACCACCCTTGGCAAATTTCAATGGCTGACCTGCGCATTATCACGTCGTCACACGATGGTCGTGTCCTGACAAACAACAACATCTGGACCGCAGATTCCAAATCTCTCGTATATGACACGCGCTCTGACCGTCTCGGAGATATCTTCGATAGCGTGCGTATCATGCAGCTTGATGTAGACTCCGGCGAGGAGCACTGCCTTTACAGATCGAAGAATGGTGCGGGCTGCGGCGTCGTCACCACGCATCCATTTGATGACCGCTACGTATTTATTGCGGGGCCGGAGCATCCAACAAGTGATTGGACGTATGGGCCATCTCACCGTCAGGGGATGATTGGTCACAGGACATCTCATCAGACAGCACACTATATGGATGCCAGAGAGATTGCCGAACAGCCCATTCACGGTGCACTTCGCGGGGGCACACATGTACATATGTGGCATCCAAAAGGCGATTGGCTTCGCTCAACATATAACGATGCAAGCATTGCACAAAATGTTCGTGATGTTGCCATCCACATTCCGGGAAATGTCGAGGTATCAACCTCTCACCTGCGGAATCACAGTGGAAACTATCATTCATTTATCGTCACGGATACCGTTGTAACACCGTCGAACGCTGAGCAAATTACTCGGGCATACGAAGAAACATGGCTTGGCTCCACACGGCAGATTGCATTTATGGCGGACACGATGGTCGCCGGTGAAGTCATCACCGAGATATTCAAAGTAGATGCATCAACCATTTCATTAGCATCGAAGCATACGTTTGATAAAGACGGCAGAATCAAGCCACCAACAGGTACATTTCAGACCCGCCTAACGCACTTTGCCCGTACAGATTTGCGTATAGCGAAGAAACCTCGCCATTGGTTGGCATCGTCGCCGGATGGAAAATCCATTGCGGTGCTCCTTCAGTCAAACAACACCCATCCCCAGCTATATACACTTGATCTGCGCACATTGACGCTGACGCAACGTACAGCTGTTCAAGGTGGAGTGACCACGGCTATCTCGTGGAGTCGATCAGGTTCTGTGATCACATTCGGGGCTGATAACGCAATCTTTGTCCTCGACACAAACACATGGAAGGCACATAAAGTGGCATCCGTTACAACCGGAGAGTTGCTGCCACTTTGTTGCTGCATTTCGCCAGATGAGAAACGTATTGCGGTAGAGGTCCGACACACCGAAACAAATCACATTGCAATAGCAACGCTTGAGTAATCAAATGACAATTCAGGAAATCCTAAGGTCAAATGCGCTTTTAGTCTTATGTAACGAGATTGTCCCACCATGCTCCGACGCCGATGGTGCAGCATCCACTGAGGTACAGACGCGGCTTTTGGCCATCTACAGTCTGTACCGGAACGACGACCGCGAATCGCTGCAGTCTTTGAGCGAGTCTGCTAAACGTGGTGAAGGCCAGCTGCATCCGTATTTCCCAACGTTTGCTGAAACGGTAATGGAAGCCTACTGGACCAGTAAACTTGGTCTGTCGCTGGTTGGATTCAACGTCGCTCCATCACGCTCTAGTTGACTTTCCACTCCCGCAGCTGACCGAGAACATCGTGGCGTGTCAAATCTAGATGCAATGGAGTAACCGAAATACGGTTGTTCTTCACTGCGTGCACATCGGTGCCAGGTATTGGGTCGGAATCTACCGGCTTCCCACCAATCCAGAAGTATGCTGAACCATGCGGGTCGACGCGTGCTTCATGCTTGTCCTCATAATGCCGTTCTCCCTGCCGCGTAATTTCTACGGTAACTTCGGCCGCGGGCAAGTTTGGCACGTTAACATTTAGAAGGCAGCCGGCTGGAAGCGGGTTTTCGACTAATTGAGGCACAATCACATTAGCGATGAATTCACCGGCAGTGTCCCAGTGAGGTGCGGGATCAAACGATGCCATTGAGACGGCAACCGCTTGGAATCCATTTACAATCCCTTCCATGGCAGCGGCAACGGTACCGGAATAAGTCGTATCCCATCCGAGATTTGGTCCGTGATTAATGCCACTGACAACACAGTCAAACCGATGCTCTTGCATGAGCTGTGTGAGTCCCATTAGGACACAGTCGGCAGGCATCCCGCTACACGCATAGGCACGAGAACCATCGTGAAGAGCAACTTCCTTCAGCCGTAGCGGCTTATGTAGCGTAATCGAGTGTCCAGTCGCTGAGCGAGGACGATCAGGCGCGCAAACCGTCACTGTATGTCCAGCGGCAGCTAGTGCCCTGCGCATCGCCAAAATCCCAGGCGCGTGCACACCGTCATCGTTGGAGAGCAAAATATTCAGGGGTCGATTCATGCCGGCGGATACTACCATATTCTCATCCCTAAATGGATGTGTCTGACTCACTTGCCCAAATAGCCACGGTAGCGAGCGCAGCGGCACAGCGCTTGAAGTCCACTGGGCTTATCTTGTCGACGGTATCGGCATGCGTATGATGAACATTCCAATATTCCGTCGTATCGGTATTGAGACCAGCCGTCGGGTAACCAAGCGCGCCGGTTGGACCGATGTCAGCGCCTCCGCCTCCGCTCGTGACTGCGATGCCAAGTGTATCGGTCAGGAGTGGCGTGAGTTCCGCTTGAATATTGCGAAATGATTTGTCGTTACCAGTAGTAATTC
>JBEDDQ010000155.1:0-4620 GCA_041176185.1 Armatimonadota bacterium
GTTATTCCCTGCGGCTGCCACGAAGAGCAGATTCCCCTCGGTACCAGCAGCATCGATGGCAGCTTTACAGAAACCGCTGTAGCTCGCCCCTCCAATGGATGCATTTGCTACCGGGATGCCATTACGGACACAGTACTCAACAGCCGCAATCATCCAGCTCGTAAACCCTGTCCCATCATCCCCGACAACCTTTAGCGGGACAATCGCGGCATCCCAGCAGATCCCCGTCACACCCGTGGCGTTATTCCCTTGGGCAGCAATGATGCCAGAGACATGTGTTCCGTGTCCATGACCATCGGTGGGATCGTTATCGCCATTGGAACTCACCGTCCCAGGAGCGTTGTACGTAAAGTCCCAGCCGTTGGTGTCATCGATGTAGCCATTCGCATCGTTATCGATGCCATCCCCTTCGATTTCACGTGGATTGCTCCAGATGTTGTCTGCAAATTCAGGATGCGTACGATCGATTCCAGTATCAAGCACGGCAATCTTTAGAGAATGGGTACCTTTGTGAACTCCCCATGCCGGGACTGCATTAATGGCATCGAGTGACCATTGCTTTGAGAAACTTGGATCATTAGGAACATCAGCCACTTGGAATTTGTAGTTTGGTTCGGCTGCGATGACATCCTTGGATGCACGTAGAACGCTTAGCGCATCCCCAACGGTCGTGCCGACACGCACTTCGGCAAGCCCGGGAACAAGCGTGAATTTCCGCTGGATGGCACCATAAAAACCAGCAATTACCCGGTCACGGTCGCGATCAGAGAGACCCGTTTTGAACTGAACCAATACGGTGGACAAATCATAATCAGCGACAGGCTCACCCCCGAGGCGAGCATTGGCGATGCTTCTTGCTTGTGGTACCCGGACATCTGCATGGCTTCTATTGTGGATATAGAGGAGGGAGAAGACGCAGATGCTAGCCGTGATTGTTTTGACGATGCTTAGTGAAAACGTGAACATAAATAGTGCTATCCACGGTCACGTAAGGCAAGAAGCGTTCCAAATACGTCATTTGGCGTAATGAAACACTAATAGATTGCACGCGTGCACATCACTGAAGCGATCCACTTGACCCGCTTTAGGAGGAAAAACGGGCTAATCAGCAAGTGCGGATGCGTACCAGGAAATGGTGGCTGGAAGAGATTCCGTTACACTTAACGGCGCCCACTCGCCGAGTAATTTGCGTAAGCGAGCGGTGTCCGTAGTCTGGTCACGGGGCTCAAATGCACCTGCGGGGGATGCTGCGATATCCGGTTCAGGGGTTTCGATCCCCAGTGTCTCAGTAACGGCTTGACGTACCATCGAAACGATATCTGTGGCAGTGTGGCGATGTGGGCTTCCGATGTTATAGGCGACCGGCACCAACATCCCGCTGGGTGTCGCTTCCAAATCTGCAGGCCGTGAACTGGTAAGTGCATCATCGGCAAGCGCAAGGAGCGCCTTGGTGACATCCGAAATATGGATGTACTCCCGGAGTGCAGCACCGGCGGGCCCTGCGGTGATTCGTGCGGGTGTGCCATCAATGCAGCGTTTGATGGTGCCCGGAATGATGCGTGAAAAGTTCAGATCGCGTGGACCATGGACATTTACGAGACGTGCAACCCGGATGGACATGTCATCGGAGACACCTGCCAGCAGTCGTGCCAGCTGATCGCCCCAGGCTTTTGTCATTTCGTAGAGGCCACCGTTGGCAAATGTGTCATCCGATGTGTCCTGCACGGGGAGGCTTGCCTGCGTGCCGTATTGCTTATCGGATGAAACAAAAACAAAGGCTTTGACACCGCTACGCCGCGCTGCCATTAGCATGTTCAGCGTCCCGATGACATTAGTCTGGATCATCTCCTCGATATTTCGGAGATCTCTGGGATCCTTAAGGGTTGAGAGCGCTGCACAGTGATAAATGATGTCCGGGCTGGCTTGTGCGATACAGGCATCGACGGCACGGGAGTCGCGTATATCAAGGCCATCGAGCTGCATCGGCCCCAGAACCCCACTCCGCGTTGCGATTCCGGTGGGGTAATCGCCACGAAGGTCGTGTGCGGCTCCTAGCGCATTTCCGATGAATCCGGTTGCGCCGGAAATGACAACACGCATCGTTAGTGACTAGTGCCCGGGTGCGTTTGCAGGTGGGAGCGCCGCCAGCTCATCCTTTGCGAACACGCGGTCAAGCACTGGGCCATCCTCGACAATTTCACCATCCCTGAAGCGGATGATACGTGTGGCGTGTCGTGCGATGTCATTTTCGTGTGTGACCATGATGACGGTCTTTCCTTCGGCATTCAGCTCCTGGAAGATGTCCATGATTTCAAACGATGTGCGGGTATCGAGCGCGCCTGTAGGCTCATCGGCAAAGACGATAACCGGGTCATTCACAAGACTGCGGGCGATAGAAACGCGCTGTTGCTGACCACCGGAGAGCTGGTTGGGCTTATGGTCCATGCGGTCTGCAAGGCCAACCCGGTTCAGCGCCCACTTTGCGCGTTCTTCACGGTTGGTTGCACCAGCATAGAGCATCGGGAGCTCAACTTGGCGCAGCGCGGTGGTACGTGGCAGGAGGTTAAAGCTCTGGAACACAAAGCCGAACTTGCGATTACGGACTTCTGCAAGACGGTCATCGGAGAGGCGGGAAACATCCTCGCCTTCTAGGTAGTATTTGCCTGTCGATGGCCGGTCAAGGCACCCAAGGATGTTCATGTAGGTGGACTTCCCGGATCCGGATGGCCCCATAATCGCAACAAACTCCCCGGCATGAATCTGCAGGGTGATGCCTTTGAGGACGGTCAGGTCAAAGTTACCCGTCTTGTAGGTCTTGGTGACATCGGTTGTCTCGAGTACGACTGGCATAGTTATCTCCGTATACAGTAACGGTTTCAGCGCTTCCTGGTTCCCGGGGGGGCATATCAGAATGGCATCACAGCAACGGACGAATCCCCGTGGGCAAGGTTCACAGCTTGTTCGCCACCACCATCAGCATTCTACAGGAGAATGGCTTCCGCAGAGCCGCATACCAACGTGGACACAGAAGCCACAATTCCCGAATAGCACGTAATGTTGTGTGTTAGCATATGCACTGTGCGCATCGTAGTCTCAACATGGGGTACGTTTGGCGACCTCCACCCAGTGCTTGCACTGTGCGCCGGTCTTCGCCAGCGTGGCCATCACCTCGCAATCGCGACCTGCCCTCTCTACCGAGAGCGCGTCGAGGCTCTCGGTTACGAGTTTCATCCCCTTAGGCCTGACCTCCCGGATCCCAAAGAAATTCACGACCTTGCGCGTCGTGTGATGGACCCACGGACGGGCACGAAGACAATGCTCACCGATGTCCTCCTGCCTAGCCTGCGCGACATGGATGATGACCTTCATGCAGCCTGCAAGGATGCCGACCTGCTGATTTCGCATTCACTGGTCTTCCCGAGTCCAATTGTTGCGGAGCGTCTGGGGATTCCGTTTTACTCGATGGTCCTGCAGCCGATTGTGTTCTGCAGTGCCTATGACCCGCCTATTCCTCCAGGGGTCACCAAACTGATTGGTAAGCCGATGCCGCCTCCGGGCGTGATGGCACCATTGCTCAAGCTGGCCAAATATCAAACGCGGCGCTGGGTGAAAGCCGTTGACCGCCTGCGAAGCGAGTACCACTTACAAAAGGGTGGACATCCGCTTTTTGATGGCCAATTTTCCCCTGATTTAACGCTGGCGTTGTTTTCTCCCCAGCTTGGTGCACCGCAACCGGACTGGCCGGCAAATGTTGTGCAACCGGGATTCCTGTTCCATGACCACCTTGAGGGTGGTGAGGCGGCGGGATGGAGCGCGGATGTCCAGGCGTTCCTCGATTCCGGGCCTGAGCCGATTCTCTTTACGCTGGGAACGAGCGCTGTGTTTGCGGCCGGTGACTTCTTTAAACAGTCTGCGTGGGCGGCGTATCGTGCTGGGCACCGGTCGATATTGCTGGTTGGGCGTCTCCCGGATGGCCAGACAGAGATTGATGGCCTCCCGCCAGGTGCGCTGGCGGTACCTTATGCTCCGCACTCGATGATCATGCCGAAGTGTTCATTGGTGGTGCATCAGGGCGGTGCAGGCACGACGGCACAGGCGATGCGTGCTGGGAAACCACAGCTCGTGGTGCCATTTGCGCATGACCAGCCAGACAATGCCCACCGTATTGTGAAGGCGGGGCTTGGTGCGTGGCGTCCGAGGCGGCGTTGCAAAGGAATGGGCTATACGCGGTTGCTGCGTTCATTAATGAGCGATGATGTGATTAAGGCAACGGCACGTCGTACCGGTGAGCTGGTTGCAGCGGAGAATGGTGTTGGCGGTGCTTGTGATGCGATTGAAAAAGCATGGGCAAGGCATCAGGCAAAGTCTAAGAAGTGAGTTGTTCGTTGTAGATCAACGTAATGGTTCACAATAACCCAAAAGTCGGCCCACGTGATCTGTGAGCCGGCTTTTGAAGTTAAATTGTGAGTGCCCTACGGCGCGTTCGTACCCTCACGGCCGTAGCTGTCTACGAGGCGGACAACATTCTTCAGAGCACAAAGCAATCCACTGCCATTGTCTAACAAAACAAAGATCCGCCTCCTAAAATCCCGGAGCCAGCTCTCTGATAAAGTTACAAAT
>JBEDDQ010000156.1:0-4553 GCA_041176185.1 Armatimonadota bacterium
ACACGGACTGCGGGGGCTTCCGTTCCGCTCCCCTGCCCACCCTGTCCAGCACCATATGACATAGCGTTACCATCTCCCAGATTAGTCGTACATCGATACTATCGGATATGCAGGCACGTCACCCAACCCACTACGCGCAGACATTCCCAGCAATTAGTGTCAGTGTACGTGTCGCCCGAGCCATTGCATTGTCAAGGAGTACCATGCGCGTTTGATCGAGATTCGCGCGGTCTGAGAGGTCATCCAGAAGGATTACCAGATGTTCAACTTCCCCACCGGAGAGCGAATGTAACGTCTGAAAACTGAGGCGCTCGGTGATACCAATATCCTTGTATTGATGATGCGGACGGATGGATTCCATATATGTTCGCATACTGACGACCGCTAAGCCTACTGCCCTAGAACGGGACCGGTGTGCGGAATACATCTGAACGTTTGCAAGCACTTCCTTGAGCAGTTCAGCGTCACTGTCAGTGACATTGCGATAAGCGTCCCACCACGCATCCAGAAATGTGTCTATGGCTGCACCGTTGTCAATCAACGTATAAAGTCGATCACACGTCTCCTGTGAGCCTATGCTGTCTGAAATAAGCTCAGGTAACTCACGAGCTATCGCAGCTCTGCAACGATTGAGAATCGCGTTGTGATGTGACGCCACAACAATTTTTTCATCTGGTGCGCACTTCTCAGCGATGAGTCGAACCGTTCGCAGCACTTGAGAAATGGGGTTCTTGGGTGACCGGGTGGTTTGCTTCGGAAGGGAGCGCATGCGAGCTTTTCTGGTGAAGTCAAAGACTTGAAAGTCACAGTCCCGTTTCCAATTCGCAGCAGACTCTTCCGATACGCCTCGATACGCGTATGGCAATGTACTAAAGCCACTTGCAATCGATATTCCAAGTGGGGCACGCCTTGCAGCTAGCCGTAACACCGATAGCTCATCGTAGGTAAGTTGCTCATAGTTATCTACAAAGATGGCATCCCACCGCTCAGCTTCATCCGTTGAGACAGAGTCTAATGACATCAACTTGCAAGCGACTTTGCCTAATGAACCATTGTGAATGTAGTGAAGTTGGTATAGCTGTTCGGATAACGCCACTTGCCAATCTTCCCCTGAAGCACTTTCGTGTCGAAGAGATTGAGTGAATTCAGCAACCTTTTGCTGTATTTCCTTTGCTGTCGCATCCGGGAACATTTGAATAAGGAGAACTTCCATTTCTCCCTGTCCGACCACCGTTGGCATCGATGCCCATCCAGCCTTGGCGTAGTTACGCAGGATGATGTCGGCGGCATAGTCGTGGAAAGTCGTGAAATTTACCCTTTCAGCAAGCAGAGGTGCGACGTTGGTAAGCCTCTCAAAGAGGTAAACCATGTGCTTTCTCAGGTAGGTCACGAAGAGAATTCGGGAATGGCCAGTGTCATCGCGGTCAGCCAGTCTGATAAGCCTCTCCAGTAACACTTCTGTTTTGCCTGTGCCCACGCCGCCTTCGATACACACATCCCCGACAAAATCTACGGCTTCAAGCTGATGTTGTAGAAGTGCGTATCTGGGCCTTGCCATTACGGCAACTGGAGATTTATTTTGCGTTAGCCGGCGGATGAGAGTGTCGTTGGAGACATCGAGATATGAGGCAGCATCAGTAAACCTATTGCAAAAACGTCGGGCATTACTAAGTTCACTGTCTGAAATCAGGAGCAATGCAGCGAGGTTGTCGGCCATCCGCTCAATACGTTCGTTACGGCCATATGCCGAGATCGTTTCTTTTGTTTGTACCGTTTCTCCGATAGTGTCATGTCCGAGGATCACGTGGGCAATTTCGTGCGCAAGGATTTCACGTCGGTAGCGTGAGTCAATGTCACGTCGGATTCTGACCGTTCGGGAATTCGGATCAATACAGGCATCCGCCCCGTACAGAAGTGCGCTTGCTGGGTTGACATCCTTGACACTTAGGTCAAATCGTTCCAGCAACAGCAACAAGCGCTGTGTGGATGTCAACGTTTCTAGTGAATCCAACAGGCCGAGAGCATGCGACGCATGTGCACTTACAGCATCTAGCATCGGTCCCCCAACCAGTAGGCGCGATCGTCATCGGAGATTTCATCTTCATCCATCAAAGCATCCTCAAACGACTCAAGGACAACGTTGGGTTCACCGCTTGCAGCATGGAAACGGATGCCGGCGGGAATAGCCGGGGGTAAGGCAATGTACGCTCGGATGTGTTCTACAGGAACGATGAGTGTGTCTGCGAGCATGTCAAATAAACGTTCCGGAAGCGTTGAAACACGAAGCAGACGTAAGTCTAGTTTTTGCAGTATTTCAGCTGAGAGTCGAAGGTGTCGCCCAAGCTCAGACAAATCCATCCCAAGTTCAGTAGCCGAAGCGTTAAGCGACCATGCCACTGTATTCGCGGATTTAACAACCGATGATCCGGCCTTGATCAGCTCGTCAAACTCATTGCGTGCTACGTTTTGTAATAAGGTATCGAGCTGAGCCTCATGGATGTCGCTCAGCAAATGTATTCCGATGGCTTGCTCATTTGGGTGCTCATCGTTTGGGTTCACTGGATATTCTCTCTCTCTACATAGCGTTCACGAATGCGTGTCAGGATATTTCTTACCGTTCGTCCTGTTTTCCCAACGCGTCTTGCGATGGTGTCGACTGAGCTGTCTGCGCTTTCTTCCGGGAGCTGTTCGACACACTTTAAGTACATAACGTGACGTTCTTCATCGGATAGCTCCGACATAATCGTCCTAAGCATCGCCAAATCCTCAACAGCAATCGATGTATCTGAAACGTCCGGAGCCTTCCCATCATCAATCGAAGCGGCATCCGAAATGGTCCTGCGAACGTGTGACTTTGCACTTATCGTTTCAAAACGATAACTCAAGCAGCGCAGAAACTGACATTCCCAGAACGATATGGTGGAATCATCGGTTAGAAGGTGCTGCATAAGCGATGTCAATGTCTCCTCAACTATTCTCTCAGCTTCCACATTTGTGTAGGCAAACTTACGGACTTTAGCCCGGAGAAAGACACCCGATGCGGCATAAATACGTGCTGCTGCTTCATCGTGTGCTTTGGAGACCCGTCTGCAGCCGTGCCGTACGGCCCAGACCAGCACTTCAAGCATGCCAGGAGGGTAACGTTGTCCTGGCGCGATGGAAGCACATAGCATCAGGACTTCCCTTTCCCTTTGTGCCGGCCGCAGAGTGAGGAGGTCTCGCACTTTTGCCTCGACTTCCGGACGACGGGTATAGGCTCGCTGGCTACTTTGTGTGTTCTGCGCATGTTCATCATTCATTGGCAATACTCACCTTATACGACACAATCCGGAAAGTCTGAATTTACATGATTTCCGCAATGTTACGTGAAGGTGGAAAGCAGGTTGCGTATCATAGAAGCAATATGATGCCCATAAACCGTCGTGATGCCATAAAACTCGCGGGACTTACATCGCTTACATTGTCACTTGAAGCGCTCCTGACTGGGTGCGGCGGTGGATCAACCTTAAAACTTCCAGCATCAGCGCGGCTGTTGAGTACTGCGGGTGGTCAAAAGGTTTCGCAACCTGGCTGGACGGTACGCGTCGACCCGGATATCCAGCCAGCCAAAGAATGGACTGTTCTCATTTACATGAACGGTGCCAATGACCTTGAAACCTATGGGCTGCTCAATACAAACCAGCTGGAGCAATCCGGTTCGACGGAAGACATAAACTTCGTCATTCAGTACAAGCGATTTGCCGGACGTTACGACAATTCGGATGGTGACTGGGGTGATACCCGACGATTTTATGTCGATCGGGCTAACGATCCAACGCAAATTGAAAGCACTCTGATCAGCCAGCACAACGGGGTTGACATGGGTGACAAATCTCGTCTGAGTGAGTTTATTCAGTGGGGCGTCACTACGTTTCCTGCGCGTCGGTACTGTCTGGTTCTCTGGAATCACGGCGCTGGTTGGCGCTCTGTAAAATCACCTAAAAAGGTAACCCGTGGCCTCTCTTACGATGATGTCACAGGAAACCACATCGATACAATCGACCTCCCTGGAGCGATGTCGCATCCCAGTGGACGGATGTGGGATTTGCTGGTTATGGACTGCTCTCTCATGCAGATGACAGAAGTCGTGTATGAGCTAAGAAATAAGGCTGAGTACATTGTCGGTTCACAAGAGAGCCCGCCTGGAGAAGGTTTGCCATACGATTCGTTTGCTCGCACTCTCGTGCGCACACCGGCGATTGAAACAAAGGCTCTGGCAGTAGATCTCGTCAATCAAACCATCAGCCGATACGGCACGCTCAGCAACACTACACAATCAGTCATCGATACAAGTCAGGTTTCATTACTGTCTCAGTACCTTGACAATCTAGGCGTAGCTCTGCTCGCTGCATCGGATGTCCACGGAGCCGCAATTTCGGATTCTCGTGCGCTAGCCGAAAGCTATGCATATGCTGAAAACAAAGACCTCCTTGATTTCATCGACCTGCTTACAGACAAGGATGCTCAAGGCAATTTTTACATCCCAGACCCAGATGTGCAGGCTGCAGCAGTTG
>JBEDDQ010000157.1:0-5982 GCA_041176185.1 Armatimonadota bacterium
TGGGGGTGTTTTTTCTTTTGTTCTTTTACAGAGTCGCTGAAGTGATCGAAACTCATGGCGCCGCGATTACCCGAAAGGCAATTGCATAGACGCTAAAGCACTACGAAACAAAGACACCCCTTACTTGGCAACGTGGGGGTGTTTTTTCTTTTTTAGGGTTGAATTTGCAGGCAGGTAAACGAAACCACCAAGGCAATTAACTGGGGTAAGGATCACCCGGAAGGCTACCGGACGAAGAAGGAAATTGCTTAGTTTCTGAAAGCGTTTGTGAGTAACACACCCACTATGGTTACATTCCAACAGTGGGTGTTCTTCTTATGAGCCCTGGAGCTCTGGAAAACACACAAATCCATCAAGAAACACAATGACAATCCGATCGGGCTGACGACTGTACGGCCAGTGCCAATAGGAACACGTTCGAAATGCACAAAACTCCGCCGTGCTTCGTTGCACAGCGGGGTTCTGCACTCAACCATCTGGTGGCTGCCGATTGCCACCAACCAAACACGATCTTACTTAGACTGTTGCAGTCAACCTCGGACGGCTAAACGCAACGCCATCCCACCAAAAGTGGTCAAACGGCGCACTCGATAAACGGACCGCCACAACATCCACCCAGTCACGCAGTCCCTGCCGGTCGCGCCAGTCCATTGCCGCTGCCCCATCGGAAAACACCACTACGTGCTCCCCCGCGGACCGCGTCACACAAACATATCCCGGGCCATCGATGGGGCGTAACGCATACACCCAGCCTGCATCATGATTGACGTCGTACATACACCAATAGTGTTGGCACACACATTGATTTTCCTCAGGATGAATCGTGCCGGATAGGTAATTAGGCCTATCCTCAAGACTTTCGCCAAGTGGTAGGATTCAGACATGACCAGCAGTCAAAGCATCCCCAAAAACACCCGAAAGCCCTACATCCCAGGGTTTGTACCGCGGTTGCTTACCTGGTTTTTCCTCAATCCTCCGCGCAAGAGGGATGCACGTACACCGATGACAGAGCTGGGACTTCCGTACGACCGCTGGGCCCTCACATCAATGGACGGCATCCGCCTCGATGCCTGGCATATTCCACACAGCTCACCGCGTGGAGTCTGTATTGTCAGCCACGGCTACACCGGAAACAAAGGCAACATGTTGCTTTATGCGGAACACTTGCATCCGCTTGGATTCTCAGTCGTGATGCACGATTTCCGCGGGCATGGAGAATCAGGCGGTAAAGGCACAACATTTGGTGTGCAGGAGCCAATGGACCTGAAAGCCACTATTGCTGCAACACGAGCAGCTTATCCGGGTCTTCCACTGGTACTGCTGGGTGAATCGATGGGAGCTTCAGTTTCTCTGATGGTTGCTGCAGATGATCGGGACATCTCAGCAGTTATAGCGGACTGTCCGTTTGCCCGTCTGGATGAACCCATCGGAAAGCGTCTCGAAACTCTCTTCGGCGTGCCCTTTGCCAATGCGGTTACGGAACCTACGACAGCCTACGGAGCAACAATCCTTGGCATTCATCCCTATGAAATCGCTCCGGAAGCCAGCATCCACAAAATGGTGGATATTCCGCTCCTCCTCGTTCACGGTACCGATGATGAGCTCATCCCGGTGAGCCACGCGCGCCGCCTTGCCGATGCCTATCCGGGTGATCCTGACATTTGGATTGTCAATGGAACACGTCACACGGAAACCATTCACCGCAAGCCAGCGGAATATGCGCAGAAGCTCAAAGCCTTCCTTGAATGCGTTAACGGACCACTCGCGAAAGATCATCTAGATGGACATTAGTCATATCACCGAAGCGATTACAGCTTTCCGTGATGCACGGGATTGGAAGCAATTCCACACACCAAAGGATGTTGCGCTTTCTCTGGTGCTTGAAGCGACAGAAGTTCTGGAGCTTATGCAGTGGAAGAATGGTAAGGCGCTGGATGATTCCCTCGCAGAAAAACGCGAGGCCCTAGGTGATGAGCTAGTGGATGTCCTCTACTACACCCTGCTACTTGCACACGATCAGGGCATCGATATCGAAGCCGCGTTCACCCGCAAAATGGAACGTAATGCCGCAAAGTACCCGGTGGAGCTGGCCAAAGGGTCATCCGCCAAGTACACCGAGCTCCAGCACGCGGAAGAATCCAAACCCTAGACGCTTACCCCGCTGCGTGTACCACAGGGCGCTCATTCGGGTCCTTGACGTGTCGTCGCAAAATCTCGTGCGTCAGCGGAGCAACATCCCCTTGACCAGACAGCAGGAACTTCCCTAGAAACGCAAGTGGGTTGCTCTCAATCCAGTTGAAGTAGACATGTGGCCGCCGCCCCTTTGTCATCTTCGACACTTCGAGCAGCAACGCAGCAATTGCATTTGGCACCGCAACGCCATCACAGCGCAGCACCCAGAACCCACTGACATCCACGCCCGTTACCATCATGTCACCGCTAAAATTGGACGCATCCTGCACATTCACTTCAAGGAAAGCCCAGCGCTCCTCTTCACCAAAGTGATGCACCCAGGCTGCCTTACGGGAGGCCACTGAGTACTCATCGACATCCCGGGTGTCTGGATGGTTCGCAATAAATCGAATCTCACCCTGCCTCGACATCTCCATAATCATCCGACGGGCTTCGTCATCGAAGTGCACACCCGAAACCCGAAGCTCTGTAACACGCCACAGGCGGCTGATGACAGATATAAAGACAATCCCGGCGATGAAGAGACTCGCGATCCGAAGTCCTTCCGGGTGCTCGATGATATTGGCGATGAGGGTGTAGGTGAAAATCACCGTTACAGCAGAGAAACCAATCAGGGCCACACGCTCTTTACGCCGCCAGGCACTTAGCGTTACAGCTACGGTAGCAGAGAGCATCAATGCGAGAACACCGGTTGCGTATGCGCCTGCCTGTGCTTCGACATCCGCCTTAAATGCAACCGTCACCAGGAAACATATCCCGGTAAAGATCATCACCAATGGGCGAACCGCACGTGTCCATTCCGGCGCCATCCCGTAGCGGGGCAAGTAGCGGGGAACGATGTTGAGGAGGCCCGCCATCGCGGATGCACCTGCAAACCAGAGAATCAACACCGTGATGATGTCGTAGGCGGTTCCAAACTTATCCCCGAGATAAGTGTGGGCCATGTAGGCGAGTGCACGCCCGTACGCCTCATTGCCCTTTTGGAAGAGCTCGGGCTTGATCAGCATCGTCGTGACGGTTGAGCTACCGATCAGAAGGACACTCATGAGGGCAGCGGCAGCTGTCAGCAGCTTCCCAGCATTCCGGATTCGCCCAGCAGGCTCTTCTTTGTCATCGGTAGGATCGCCCTTGACAAGCGGCATCACGACGACACCTGTCTCAAACCCGGACAGACCAAGTGCGAGCTGCGGGAAAACGACTACGGCAGCGATTGCCATTTTGTCGATGCTTGGGAATGTCTGAAAGAGGCGCGTTTGCCATCCCGTGATCAGGTCTGGATGTTGAACCAGCTGCATGATTCCCTGACCAACGACAATACAGTTCATCCCGATGTAAATGGCTACCAATGCGACGGCGATCCCAATGGCTTCATTGAAGCCCTTGAGGAAGACAGCGCCGAGGAGGCCAATCAGTACCAGAGTAATCGGCACCGTCCAGTGTTCCATCCCATGTGGCAACATCGGGTTCTCAACGATGTGCGCTGTGGCATCTGCGGCAGAAAGGGTGATGGTGATAATAAACCCGGTCGCAGCAAAGCCAATCAATGAGAGCACAAAGAGCTTGCCGTACCAGTAGGGAAGCAACCCGGCGAGCATCGAGATGGAACCATCCCCATGTGGGCTGGCCTTTGCGACCCGCTTGTACATCGGAAGTGCGCCGAAAAGTGTCAACAGAACAAGGACAAGCGTGGCGATTGGCGAGAGCGCACCCGCAGCAATCGCAGCAATACCCGGCTGGTACCCAAGCGTCGAGAAATAGTCAACGCCCGTCAGACACATCACCTTCCACCACGAATGTGTGTGGTGATGGGCTTCAACTTCTTTCTCCGTTTCGTAAAAGCCTTCCGGCTCTTCATAACCGGCCAAGACCCATTGACGAAGCTTTTTACTAATGCTCATTTTGACTCACTACAGGCAGCCCGCCATGCATCCACACATTCCTTTGCCAAGTCGGCATCCACTTCGCAAGTAACATCTCCACCCGGTTTAGCACCAGTACCAACGATAACCGCAGTTGCACCCGCCGCCGCAAGTGCCGCCGCGGATGATGGCGTGTAACCACTGCCGACCGCAACCAGAGCTCCCGGCACCGCTGCACGTACACGCACAAGGTCAGCCGTATCCACGCCAAAGCCTGTCCCAGTCCCGCTGACAATCAGGCCATCCGAGAGGCCGCGGTAGACCGCATCCTTTGCATGGTCCTCGATTCGCATATCTGAACCGCCAAGCTGGCTTGCATGTTTTACAAAGACATCCGTCCAGATCCGGATATTCGCTCCCAGCTGCGACTTTAGCAGCTGAACAGCACGTGCCTGTCCCTGAACGATTCCCTGATCGGTGACCGCCGCGCCAACATAGACATTAATGCGCACAAACTGCGCACCAACGGCATGGGCGATTGAAACAGCAGATGGACCATCATTACGGAGGCAGTTGATACCGAGAGGCATCTCAGGATACGCGGCACGCAATGCAGCAGCGCAGCGCGTCAGGCAGGCAACAGTAATGGGCGGGACGCTCTCCAGTGAAAATGGAGCATCAAAGAAATTCTCAACCATGATGGCATCCGCGCCAGCCGCTACCCAGCGACCAGCCTCGCGGATCGCACGCTCGATGGTGACATCAAGGGGCTGTTCATAACGGACACTTCCGGGGAGTGCGGAGAGATGCACCATTCCGACGATAGGCCTGGTGGGGTTCCAGAGCGCGGGGGCCTGCTGTGGGTTGTTCACGAAATACCACCGTACACGATGAACCCCTATTCGTCCAACGACGACATCAATGGCTACGCCGCTCCGGAATCACTTAACGAAACAAAAAGGCCTTCAGAGGCTTCCCTGAAGGCCATTTTCAACCGCTACCGAACGCCTAGTTCATGCGTACCGGACGTCCACCATCCGCAGCGCTCTTCCACGCCGCTTCCGTGAGCTCAATTGTGCGTAGCCCGCAGATTGGCGGTGCCGCAGGGGTCTCACGCTCGCCACGGATGACCTGAACGAAGTCTTCATCGATGTTGCGGGTTCCAGGAATCGTCGCGCCATCCAAGGTCGTGCGTACATTGTTCTCATCCACAAACGACAGGTTGCCATTGCGATAGAAGAAAGCGCCGCGCTCGCAGTAAATCGTGATGTCTTCATGCCATCCAACAACGGTGTCGCCGATGACCGAGATATTTCCAATCGCGCCATTGGTAAAGGTGAGCGACAGTGCGGAATCGATGTCAACCGGGGTTCCGCGATTATCCATAAATGCCGCAACCTGCGCGACGGTTAGACCTGTCACCCAGAGGATGATATCGACGAGGTGCGACCCGGAATCGTTGATTTGACCACCACCAGAAAGAGCAGGATCCTGACGCCAGGTGCCGGCGACGGCTGTTTTCCAGTGCTGACATTGCATCGCGGTCACGTAGGTAACGGCACCAAGCTCACCCGATGCGATTTTGTCTTTGATGATGGAGAACTGACCAAAGGCATGGCGTTGGTAGGCAAGCGCAAAGACTTTGTCATACGACTTGTTTCGCTCGAGCAGCGCGTGAGCTTCCGTGACACTTGAGACCATCGGCTTTTCGCAGAGAATATGCTTGCCAGCATCCATTGCCGCATTCACTTGATCAAAGTGCTGGGTGTGCGGGGTGATGATCTGAACAGCATCGACATCCTCGCGGGCCAGCAGCTCTTTGTAGTCTGCCGTCTCAAACGCATCCTTAAGATACGGATAGGTCTCCTTTGCGAGTGCGATCTGGCTTGGATTGATGTCACAGAGGGCGGTGACTTGCACACCCTCGATA
>JBEDDQ010000158.1:0-7262 GCA_041176185.1 Armatimonadota bacterium
GCTTCCCGCACCCACTCAAGGCGCTGGCGCTGGTCTTCCGCCTTGCCGTGTGAAAAATTCAGACGGGCAACATCCATCCCGCAACGAATAAGACGCTCGATGGCATCGAGTGAATCCACCGCCGGACCAAGGGTGCAAACAATCTTTGTGCGGCGTTTGCCGTGGCATGTGGATGCCGATATCGAGCCAGTCATGGTTGATTATAGCGATGGGAAGTCTCCCGATACCATCACCTGCCAATTAACATTCAGTTCGTATCGCTGAAGCGTCTTAGCAGGACCTAATATGGCCCGCGGACGTGATGATCAACATCCGAGCGATACCACGCTTCCAGCGCTGCATGGAGCTCGGCAGGCAGAGCTGCGAGTGTGGATGCGCTGACATTGGATGCCACCTGGTCGGGACGGCTTGCGCCCGGAATAACCACGGTCACGGCAGGATGATCAAGAATCCAGCGCATCGCAAACTGCGCCATCGTCATCTCCTGCGGCACATGTGGCCGGAGGGCATCCACTAGGTCGATTGCCGCGTCATACGGAAGTCCCGAGAAGGTCTCGCCAACATTGAATGCTGCGCCATCCCGATTGAAATTCCGATGGTCCTCTTCGCCAAATGCGGTCTGCTTTGTCATTTTCCCAGACAGCAAACCGGATGCGAGTGGGAGGCGAACGATCAGGGATGTTCCATTTGCCTGTGCATTGTCAAACAGCTGCCATACTGGGCGCTGCCGAAGGACATTGAAGAGAATCTGGAGACTGACGAGACCCGGTTGAGCCATACAGATTTCAGCTTCCTCCATGCTCTCAACACTTGCTCCAAAGCGCTTTATCAAGCCCTCACTCTGCAGTGTGCGCAGGTGGTCGAAGACGGTTCCCTCGCGGAGAGCATCCGTCGGGATGCAGTGAAGCTGGACCAGATCAAGACAATCTACGTTCAGGCGTTCGCGGCTTGCATTGATATGCTGCCGCATCGCATCCAGTGTCCAGTTTTCCGGCCAGCCTGGAGGCGAGAAGCGTCCCTGTTTGGTCGCGACAAAGATACCTTGCGGTGCATCCTCAGCAACCCAGCGTGCAATCAGCCGCTCCGAGCGCCCGGCGCCGTAGACATCCGCTGTATCAAAAAACGTCACACCCGCGGCATACGCAGAGCGCAGAATCGTAAGGGCATCCTCTTCTTCGACGTGAGCCCAGCTGCCACCAATCTGCCAGCAACCAAGCCCGACTTCCCCAACCTGGATGCCATCAAATGAACGGGTATGCATATCTCTATCCTTTAGAACCAACGTTTTGACCTCGCCAGTAGGCAAGCGTCGTCGAGAGCATCGATGCAATTTCACCACTCGGCTCCCAGCCTAGCAGCTGCTTTGCCTTTGCGGGGTTACCGATACTGCATGGGACATCCGATGCGCGCAGGCGCGCAGGATCCAGCTCAACGGTCACAGGAATGCTGGTGATGTCAATCAGGCCATCCAGGAGCTCGCGTACGGATACACCGACACCGCTCGAAACATTCAGGACCGTATAAGGTGCATCGAGTTGCAGCATCCTGCAATAGGCATCCACGACATCCGACACGGGCAAAAAGTCCCGCAGCGCATCGAGGTTACCAACTTTGACAACCGGCGGGAGCTCTCCCTGTTCGATTTGGGCCAGCTGCTGCGCAAATGCGGGCACCACAAACTGAGTCGTCTGGAGCGGGCCAGTGTGGTTGAACGATCGGGAGACAACGATTCTGAGTTTCTCGGATGCAAGCTTAGCTGCAGCATCCTCCATGGCAGCTTTGCTGACAGCATAAGCGCCGCTTGGGTTACATGGGAAGGTTTCATCCGCTCCCGGAGCAGCAGGCGTCGTTCCGTAAACATAGCCGCTGGATGCCAGGACTGCCGTTACGGGGTGAGAGAGGCTTGCCAGCGCACAGAGGAGTGTCTCAGTCCCAATTGCATTGATTTTGGCGATGCCTGCCGCATCGGTTCCGGCGCCGCTTGCAAACCCGGCAAGATGAACTACATGCGTAGGCTGAACAGCATTTACGACATCATGAATGGATTCCTGACGCGCAAGGTCCAGAGGAATCGCAACGTAGCCATCCACGCTTGTACGCGGCGGATCACTCGGCCCACTCGTTCCTATCAGCGTTGCATACGGATAGGAACGCTCGAGCGCAGGGAGGAGGTGCCTGCCGACGAATCCGCTGGCACCTGTCACCAAAACCTTCATCGTTTACTGCTTATTTACGGGCAGAGAGGCGGTCCATATCGGCATCCACCATCATATTGACAAGTGTCTGGAACGATGTCTGTGGAACCCAGCCGAGGACGTTATTGGCCTTGGCAGGCTGCCCAATAAGCAGGTCGACTTCCGCAGGTCGGATAAACCGTGGGTCGATGACCACATACTTTTCCCAATCGAGACCTACGCGGTCAAACGCGAGCTGGACGAGCTCCTTGACGGTGTGTGTCTCACCAGTCGCGACAACATAGTCATCCGGAGTGTCCTGCTGCAGCATCAGCCACATCGCGTGCACATAGTCGCCGGCAAATCCCCAATCGCGCTGTGCATCGAGATTGCCCATCCGGAGCTCGCTAGCAAGCCCCAGTTTTATACGCGCAACGCCATCAGTGACCTTACGGGTCACGAACTCCAGACCACGGCGTGGAGACTCATGATTGAAGAGGATTCCGCTGGATGCATGGAGGTTGTAGGATTCGCGATAATTGACGGTGATGTAGTGTCCGTAGACCTTTGCAACACCATATGGGGAGCGTGGGTAAAACGGTGTGTCTTCGGATTGTGGAACTTCGAGGACCTTGCCAAACATCTCGCTCGAGCTTGCCTGGTAGAAACGGATTTCCGGATTGACCGCACGCATCGCTTCGAGAACTTTGGTCACACCAATCGCGGTGAATTCTGCGGTCAGGACTGGCTGCGCCCATGATGTCGGAACAAACGATTGAGCAGCCAGGTTGTAGAGCTCGGTTGGGTTGCTCTCACGGATGACTTGGACCAAAGAAGACTGGTCCAGCAGGTCGGCTTGGAGGAGGGTGATTTTGCCGCGCAGGTGTTCGATGCGCTCATAGTTTTCCGTAGATGCCCTTCTGACAACACCAAAAACTTCGTAGCCTTCGGAGAGCAGGAGCTCTGCGAGATAAGAACCATCCTGTCCAGTGATACCGGTGATAAGTGCGCGTTTAGCCAACGTGGATTCTCCCTGTGCAGCAGCACATTTGATGGGCATCGCCCTTGGTGCATTCTACAAGCAACACCAGCGATTTTGCCGTGTCACGTAATAAACACCCAACAACGCGTGATTGGATTGTATGTGCGGCAACAGTGACTATTCTTTCATGAACCGTATACGGTAGGCAACTCTGTCCTAGGTACCACTCCACCGGTCACCAAAGTCTCCCAGACCCGGAATGATGTACTTCACATCATTCAAGTGCGAGTCAAGAGCCGCCGTGACAATGCGTACATTGGGGAACTGTGCCTCGACGTCTGCAACCCCTTCAGGCGCGGCGACAATACACCCCAGCACGATCGTTGTAGCCCCACGCAAAAAACAACGCTGAATCACCTGGGTCGCACTGCCGCCCGTCGCTAGCATCGGGTCCAGAACGACCACAAATGCCCCGCTGAGGTCACCGATGCGGTCCATATACCAATCAGCCTCGGCAGTGGTTTCATCACGGGCAAGCCCTGCAAACATTAATTCAGCATCCGGACAAAGCTGCTCTACCGCACTGGTAAACGCAAGCCCTGCACGCAGCACGGGAACAACAACCAAGCGCCCGAGCAACCGGCAGCCATCAGCCTCACCCACCGGGGTCACAACGCGGACCGCATCCACCGGCAGCGTCCTCAGACACTCAGCGAGGACCATTAACGCCACACGCTGCGTTTGCTGACGAAAGGCCGTCGTACACGTATCCTCCGCGCGGAGGATGGTCAGTGCGGCATCACTGATGGGATGTTTGATTTCATGCAGCATGGTCAAGAGTATCCAATCCGGTTGGTTGATCGTGGCGGTGAGCCAATGTAATCCAAAGCGCAATCACAGTTGCAAAAACGCATGTCACAAAAAGAGGGATATAGCCAAGCCCACTGGCAATCAAGGAGCCAATCACGGGCGCAATTGCCCTCGGGATGCTTGTAAGAGCGGAATAAAACGATGAGTAGACACCAATTCGCTTCGCGCTTCCGGCAAGCTCCATCACCAGATTCATTGCCACAATTCCAACACCGCTGGCTGAGAGCCCCTGTAACACGAAAACAAGTGTATACCAGCTGGCTGAACGACATAGGATTGCATAAATGGCACAAATAGCCCCTACGACCATCGACCACTTATAGACCTTGAAGTTCCCATACTTATCCGACAGATAGCCAAGGTAGAGACTTCCAAGGGATGATGCCAGCAACGTCACTGTTGTATATGTTGCAAGGTGGCCATCCGTTGCTCCAAGGGACTCACGCCCATGGAGAACAAGAAACGGGACCATCATGGATGACAGCACAAACACCAGCTGGCCGGTCGTGAGCTGTCGAAACTTACTATCCGACTTCCAGACGTCTTTGTAGGCAGCAAGCGAATAGCTGCTCCCCGCCTGGGAAAGCATCGGCTGCTCACGAACCAGGAAAAGCGGAAACAAACTGACCATCAAAATAACGAAACCAATTACAAATCCCGCGCTGTAGCCGTGGGGAAAGCCATCATTTTTGCCATTGAAGACAACATTGCGCATTAAGGCATCCACACCGATGCTCAGGACTCCCGCAATCCCACCAGCAAATCCGTAGAGGCGTCCACGCCAGTTTGTCGGGATAACTTTGCCTACGAGGACCCAGTAAGCGGGCATATTGATCCCCATAAAGAACATATGAAAAGCAAAACAGACGAAGACCGAGATAACAAACCATGATGGTTTACTTGGCCCCCATGCCACCACAAACCAGGCAAGTGGCAACAGGGCGACACGTTCACCGATGCCGACCCAGCCAACGTAGTTCTTTACAATGGGCATTTTCGACACCCATCGCACGGCGAAGAGTCCGGGGATTGCCTGAATGACCATGATCATCGCAACGAGTAAGCCAACCGACAGCTTATCCGCGCCGGCAGCCGCCAAGGCAACCGGAATCACAGTGGTCGTCGAAAAGAATGCGTTGCCAAGCGGGAAGCCGATGGCATCCAGCAAACACATGATGAAGTTATTGGACCTTCGCTTTTGTGTGGCAACGGACATTTCAAAAACCAATCAACAAACAAAAAGCCGGGTCGCAAGCGACCCGGCATACAGATTTACCAGCAACAGCCGAAGGGATCAGACGCCCTTTGGGAGCGCCTTCTCACCAGCGAGGATTGCCTTGAATGCACGGGATGTAATCATGCGTGCAGCAATCTTGATCTTCTTCGTTCCGCCATCAGGGGTAGGAACGGTGACCGTCTGCAGGTTGACATGGAACTTGCGAGGCTTCTTTTGAGCACGCATCTCCCACATTCCACCGTGGTTATAGCGGACATTTCGTCCACTCTGCGACTTACGTCCAGATAATGCACAGACTCGAGCCATGGTTACTTAGCCTCCCGGTATGTGACGTGGCGGCGAACCACAGGATCGTACTTCTTCAGTTCGATGCGTGCAGGGTCATTCCGCTTATTCTTCATCGTGGTGTATGCATGTGCGCTCTCGGTTGAACGGAGCGTAATCACCAATCTATTTTCGCTACTTTTCTTTGCCATTGCTCTATCCTATTGCTAGTAGTGCCAAGCGTGCATCATACCGACCAATTGCCAGACACCGCAAATTAATTCAAAAACTATTCGGGAAGCCCAGCTAACATACGATGCGTTTCATCCGCATATGTATGCAAGGGGTCTCCAAATTCAAGCTGCCGACCCTTGCCAGCATAGACAACATCCCAGTCAACCACATATTCCCGCGCTTTGGCAGCAATTAATCGACGTACAACATTGGCCCGACCCTCAGCCCGAGTTCCTACAGGAGGACTGGACATCGCCTTTGCTATCTCAAAATCAGACACGAGACGCACCATCTCACCCGATTGCTCGAGTGCATGAAACAAACTCTGATTACGATTAATATTGTGGTACTCGATATCAAGGCTCTGAAGGATGTCATCCGACCAGGCCACACCCTCAGATGCGACAAACTCAGTAAACAGCTTCTTCTTCGCCACCCAGTCAAGACGGTCAGCTAATACCATCGGATCACGCTCCAGCTGGTCAAGCGTAGACTCCCAGTTCGCCAAAACCCAATCCGTTTGTTCATCCACACCCGTCAAGCGCTTCTTTGCCGCCGAGAGATAGCGCCGCTGCAAGTCAATCGCCGAGATCGTCGTGCCGTCTGTCAGCGTCACCAACCAGCGATAACTACCATCACGACTGATAGAACGCAGCGCCTCCAATGGATCCTGAATCTCAACATCCCGACCAATCAAACCATCCTCAAGCAAGCTCAACACCGCGCTCGTCGTACCGACCTTGAGCGCCGTTGCATAGTCACTCATGTTTGACTCGCCAAACAGAATGTGCAAGCGGTTGTACGTGGCGTTCTGGTAATAGCTATCCCATTTAGGGTTGATGATCGCGCGATTAAACCGCACACGACTCGCAATCGTCCGGATAATGTGGTCCGCCCGCTGACTGAGCTGAAAATCAACGGTGTTATCAAGCTCGACACCGTAAAAATTCGAAATCCACTGGTAATCGACATCATGCTCGCTAATTGTCATGATCGAATTTTCCAGCGAACTAAAGTTCAGTCGGTGACCACCAACACGCCCCACACCCGCAAAAATCTGACGCGTCACCAGAAACGGAATCAGCCCGCGCAAGCTCGCCCGGAAAAATTCTTCATCGGCCATCGACACAAGATAGTTCTCATGACAACCAAATGTATGCCCGCCAAAATGATCCACACTGTTGTTGTGAAACGAAACAGCATCCGACAGGCCAAGATCATCCAAAAACGACTGCAACAGCCATTGGCCGGCCTTGTGGTGACGACAGACATCCAAAATCGATGAACACTCGGCCGTCGCATACTCCTCATGGTCACCAACGGCATCCACATAAAGACGCCCACCATTGAGCAAAAACCCGCCCGAGCGCGCAGGTTCAAAGGAATAATCCCGCGCATGGAGGTCAATGACCCCCCCCTTCTTTTCATAAAAGCAGTGATCGCGCACCAGGTGCACAATCGTCTCAGGAGTCCCCACCTGGTCATCACGGACCAGACAGCC
>JBEDDQ010000159.1:0-2643 GCA_041176185.1 Armatimonadota bacterium
CTCTTCTCTTTGCAAAAGATGGACTCTGGACTGGGAAACGAAAAATCGATCTTCAAGAGATCAGCGACCTCATTCCAAGCAAAACCCGTCCGGTAATCACACCAGGTCATGTGAAACGAAATGGAAATGTCCTGACCGAGCTGTATATCAGGGAAGATCCTGACTACATCGATATTGACCATGTCATTCCACCCAATCATATCTACGTTCTTGGAGACAACCGTAACGACTCCCATGACAGTCACCGCTGGGGCAGCGTACCTGTGGATCGGGTTATAGGGCGTGCAGATGCCGTTATCTATCCAGTGTCACGAATGAAGTTGATTCAGTGACAATTGACCGAACACTTTTTGAAGCGGAGTGTCAGGCAAACGGTTGGATGAACGTTGCCGGCGTAGATGAAGTTGGCCGTGGTCCACTAGCGGGTCCAGTCGTAACTGCCGCGGTCATATTCCCACCCGGGTTCAATCACGCCGACATCAAGGATTCTAAGAAGCTTACTGAAGCAAAGCGAATATTGCTTGTTGATGTCATTAAGCAATATGCTATTTGCTGGAATGTTGACATCGGCCCCATAGACGAAATAGACAAGATTAACATCCTTCAGGCTACTTGGGCATCGATGCGAAGAGCTGTTAACGGACTTCGTGTTTATCCAGATGCGCTATTGGTTGATGGAAGTCCGGTGCCCCGTCTACATGAACGGTGCACACCGATTGTTAAGGGAGATGACAAATCTGTCACCATTGCGGCGGCATCGATTTTGGCAAAGGTCATTCGCGACAACATCATGGTCGATGCCCACAAGCAATATCCGGTTTACGGATTTGACCGCCACAAGGGCTATCCAAGCCCAGAACACCTGGCTGCACTTCGGGAATTTGGACCATGCCCACTTCATCGCCGAAGCTACGCTCCAGTCGCCCAAGCCGCCTTGGATTTCGGCATCCAATAAGTAACCGATTCGACAAAGCCGACGTTCAAAAAAGCGTATACAAATCAGGTCGCAAGCACTCTTGCTACGTCGCGAAATCAATAACCACGCTTGAAATCGACAACATTAAGTAACGGCTCGTCGCTGACATAGCGCCTAAGGTTATCAACGAACAAATCCAACAACCTAACTCTTAAGCCATCCGTCCAAGCACTGCTGTGACAGGTAATATGTACACTTGGATGATTCCACAGAGCGCTGTCTTTAGGGAGTGGCTCAGGCGTCGTCACATCAAGAACGGCTGAACTCACCTTACCGGAATCCAAACACCGAAGGAGCTCATCCTGATCAATGACTCCCCCTCGGGCAACATTGATTATTCTAGCGCCCGGTTTAAGCACATCCAGGACTTGTCGGCTAACAATTCCAGCGGTTTCTGGCGTCATCGCACACGCAAGAACAAGCCAATCAACCTTTGGCACCATCTCCATCAAGCCCGAAAGACCTGAATAAACACTGTCCACGCCGACTACCGATATTGGGCGCTTTCGATGCATCATCACCGTACACCCCACCGCTTTACACGCATGCGCGATGTGCTGAGCGACTGGACCCGCACCGATTATCCCAACGGTGCCTCCTGCCACCTCGGAATGAGTGACCCACTCCCAATGACGCTCTTTCTGCATCTCTAAAAACTGTGGAACTTTGTGCGTCACCGCAAGCATCCATGTGATTACAAACTCCGCCATCGATGGCCCATAGGCAGGACCGCTGTCTGTCAGGACAAGATCTGGGTGAGATAACACGGCTGGAACCATCACGTGGTCGACGCCAGCAGATGCGGTATGCAGCCATTGTTTCCGACTTGTGTCAATCAATTCGTCAAAGCGCGCACCCGCTATCCAGCGGATTATCACATCTGCGTGGGAATCACGAAGACTATGTACATCATCGGAGAACCCCACTAACTCTACATAATCTGCACCACTGGAACGCAGCCGGATAGTGAGGTCATCGACAATGGATTCTGGTACCAGGACGCGAAGGGGCATTAAAGTTTCTCAAAGATGATTATGTGTTGCCACGGAAGTGATGGGTTAGTTTCAACCCACTTCACCGGAAACAATGCCAATTCTTTGCGCAGCTGCGCCTGCGACATTTTGTGTACTTCCTTGATAGGTACACGACGATCTTCCTTGCGATATTCAACGAACACCACTCGCCCGCCCTTTTTGAGGGACTTGACCATGGATGTAGTCATTTCAAACGGCTTGTCAAACTCATGGTAAACATCAACAAGCAGGATTAGGTCCACAGAATCAGGCTTAAGGCAAGTGTCATCGGTCTTTCCCAGAACAGTTTCGACATTTTTCACACGTTTGATGCGAGACCGTTCATTGATGATGGCAAGCATTTCAGGCTGAATGTCTACAGCAAGTATCTTTCCTTTGGTGCCGACACGCGGAGCCATACGAAAAGTGAAGTAGCCACTGCCGGCGCCGATGTCGGCAACGACCATGCCAGGCTTAAGTTTGAGTGCGCGTACCAAGACATCGGGAGCTTCTTCCGTTTCCCTCTCCGGACGCTCGAGCCAATCGGCACCCTCATGCCCCATCACCAGTGCAATCTCACGGTCCATATAGAAAATGCCGGTACCGTTCGGATCATGCATTGCCCGTCGCTCATACACAGGTCGTCGTTGGTTT
>JBEDDQ010000160.1:0-4311 GCA_041176185.1 Armatimonadota bacterium
CTTTGCCTTCTCGGGTTTTGCGGCACTTGCACCAGTGATGCTCGCGGCACTCTTCTGGAAGCGTTCCACAAAATGGGGAGCGCTTGCTGCAACCGTCTGGGTTGTTGGATGTGTCTTTGCGAACTGGCACTTGACCAACATCTCAGATGCTATTGCTCCTAAGCCTCCAAAGCGCCCAGCGGCATCCGCGATGCGTGGTGGCCCTGCTACTGGCGGTGGTCCTGGCGCAGGCGCTCCTGAATTGCCAGGCGGCCTACGAGGAGCTGCTCCAGGCGCACAGCCAGGCGGAACTCCACAGGTTACCGGTGAAGGTCCAACGCCTGCTCCAGCAGGGTTGCAAACCGCTCAAGGTGGCGCTCCAGGCGGTGCACCCGAAGGGATGCGTCCAACCGGTCCTGGCGCCGGCGGACCTGGTGGGCCGGGCGGAAAGAAGAAGCCACCAACCGCAGTACGGATCTTCCCACAGCTGGGCGACATGTTCCTCCGTGGCCCGGTCAATGTGACCATCTACGGCTTCCTCCCAGTCTTCCCGATGGTGGTTGGCTCAGCGCTTCTGATGCTCCTCGTTTCGCTGATCACACCGCCACCAAGCAAAGCAACGATTGACAAATACTTTTCAAAGTAGGTTTCATTAACGTTGACCACAGAGGGGATATCGCAAGGTCATCCCCTCTTTTCATTGAGGTAATCACTATTCATGTCTGAACCCGTATCCCAAGAGCGAATCGATGCCGCGAAGGCACAGCTGGACAGCCACCTTGTCGATGTCATTAATTGGCATTTTTCCCCTGATACCGGATGTCCATTCTGGCTGGAATGGGCACAAAAGGCCGGCTGGGACCCGCGTGAGGAAATCAAGTCTTCGGAAGACCTGATCAAATTCCCCCATTTCCAGGATGAATGGCTCCGGGATGAGCAAAATGAGCGCTGGGTACCTAAGCCATGGACCGGACGCCCATTTGTCGTCTTTGAAACGGGCGGGACAACCGGGATGCCAAAGCAGCGCATCGGCTGGGATGACCACAAGTTCGACTACGAAGAGTTTAGTGACCATCTCGATGATGAATTTTTCCCAAAGGGCGGTAACTGGTTGATGCTGGGGCCTACGGGTCCACGCCGCCTGCGCCTCGCAATCGAGCACCTGGCTAACCACCGCGGAGGTTCCTGTTACCACGTTGACCTCGATCCACGCTGGGTCAAGCGCCTGATTGCAGATAAAGACTTTGAAGCAGCCAAGAAGTACAAACGTCACTGCGTCGAGCAGGCAGCCGTCATTCTCAAGCACCGCAAGATTTCGTGCCTCTTCACCACGCCATTGTTGCTGGAAGCGCTGGATGAGCTCATCAACATCCCGGATGCCGGTATCAAGGGCGTCTTCTGCGGTGGCACGCAAATGACCCCGCAAACGGTGCGCTTCTCCGTTGAAGAGGTTCTGGACAATCGTGCACAGTTTGTCCCAACCTACGGCAACACCCTGATGGGACTCGCCTGCTCACGGCCAATCAGCGCTGCCGACAAGTACTCGATCACCTACCATGCTCCGCAGCCACGCGCTGTCCTCCGTGTCGTCAACCCGGACAAAACAGAAGACACAGTCCCATATGGCGAATGGGGACGTGTCGAACTAACGACGCTGACGAAAGAGTTCTTTATGCCACGCTTCCTCGAGAGGGATGAAGCCATCAGGCGCGAGCCATTCGGCCGCTTTGCTTGGGATGGCGTCGCGGAAGTTCGTCCATTCGGAGCGCTAAGCTCCACGACTATCGAAGGCGTTTACTAAATGTTCCAAAAGGCATCCCCGTGGAATCGACTCCGGGGGCCCGGTGGCGATGGGGATGCCTCATCGATACGCCCGCCGGAACTGAAATCTGTAAAGTGGTCGCTCCCGCTCCCCGGGAGCGGCCACGCCAGTATCGTAGAACAAGGGGGACGCTGGTTTACCTGCACCGCGGATGCCACATCCGGGCAACACCTCCTCCACTGCATCAACCCTGGAATCAAGGCAATCGAGTGGACGATCAAATCTCCATTTTCTCAGTACCATCGCCACGAGTTCAATACCTATGCGAGCTCGACGCCTGTCGTCTGTGCAAAAGGTGGCGTAGCACTCACTCCGTCCGGTAGCAGCGAGCTCCAAGTCTATGGCTTCTCCCTCTCGGGCAAGAAAACATGGTCTATAGACCTTGGCAAATTTCCTACCCAACATGGCTATGGAGGCTCACCGACCATTGTCGGCAACACCGCCATCATTGCTGCCGAGCCTGACTTTGCGATGGGTGGCATACTTGCCATTGATGTCGCATCCGGGAAAGTGAAATGGCATCACAAGCGGATGTCGGCGGATGCCCCGTATGCCGCCCCTCTTATCACCACGATTGCTGGACGCGAAACAGTTGTCGTTCCAAGTACGGCCTACGGCCTAACGGCCCTCGATGCAGCAACGGGCGAGCTTGTCTGGCAGCTCAAGCAATCACCGTTCACACAGCGCTGCGTCGGAGCCGTGACGCGTAACGGTGACATGCTGATTGTCACGACAGGAAGCGGTGCCGGATCGCGCCTGGCCATCGGGTTCGAGCTCGCGAAATCGGGTCCACCAACACAAAAATGGTCTCTTAACCGCGCCACCAGCTACGTACCAACACCCCTGACAATCGGTCCCGACACCGTCTTCTGGGGAGACAATGGCATCGTTCTGAGAGTCAACTCGGCAACCGGAGAGTCCGTTTACCAGGAGCGTATCGGGGATGCCGCATTTGCATCGCCAATCCATATGCAAAATGCAATCCTGAACATCACCCGTAAGGGCGAAGTCATCCGAATATCCGATTCGCCGCGCCCGGGAACACCGACTTTGCTCGCACTTGGCGAAGAGTCGCACGCATCCCTCAGTATCTTCGGCGGCCAAGTGGTTGCCCGAACCTTGTCCAAGGTCCACGTACTGGCCTGACACCAAAGGAAAAACGTTATGTCCATTCCAACCATTCCCGTCCTCCGCAAAGGAGTTGAATACGCATCCTATGACCACGTCGAGCTGAAGAGCGTTCGCACAGGGGATGTCATTGCACGCGTTGCACAAGCAAACGCAGCGCTCATCAAGCGTGATCTACGCCGCCTTGACCGCAGCAGCCTTGCAGACTTTACTGTCACCCAGCTTGTCGAGATGACAAAAGAAGCGGGCCGTCATTACATGGAGTCAACCCTCCCGGTTGGAGATCAGCAGCAAACACCCGAGGATTACATCCACCAGCTCTCCGAAACAAGCGGCCTTCCACACTCCCTTGTGCGTCGTAACATGGCGAAAATCCATCAAGTCTTTACCGAAATGGAAACCATTCTCGCAGGACTCAGTCGTGGTCTCAGCCTGGATGTCCTTGACAAGCTCCATGGTCAACAAAATGGCATCCCTGTCGCTTACTTCCCGACGGCAAGCTTTCTGGCAGTCGTCCTGCCAAGCAACTCCCCGGGCGTCAACTCTCTCTGGATGCCAAGTATTGCCCTCAAGACGCCTCTTGTCCTGAAACCCGGACGTGAAGAGCCATGGACGCCTCTACGCATCATTCAGTCCTTCATCGCCGCGGGTGTCCCGGCCGAAGCCTTCTCCTTCTACCCGACCGACCACGAAGGTAGCGGAGCACTTATGGATGCATCCACGCGTGCACTGATCTTTGGGGATGTCTCAACGGTTCAAAAATACGCATCCAACCCGGGAGTTGAAGTGCACGGTCCAGGCTGGTCCAAGATCATCATCGGAAATGACTGCATCGAAAACTGGCGCGAATACATCGATGTCATCGCGACATCGATCTCAGCAAACGGCGGCCGTTCGTGCATCAATGCATCCACTGTGGTTGTACCAAAGTATGGGCGCGAGATTGCGGATGCTATCGCCACCAAGGTCGCAGAAGTGTTCCCCCGTGGTCCGGAAGATCCGGAGGCTATTCTTAGCGGCTTTGCAAATCCGCGGATGGCAGAGATGATGGATGCTGCCATCGATGCCGGGCTTCAGACAGCAGGAGCGGTCGATTGTTCTGCGGACAAACATGATGGCCCACGAAAAGTTGATCGGGATGGCTGTACGTATCTGCATCCGACGATTTTGTTCTGCTCCTCCTGGGACCACCCGATGGCTGGAAAAGAGTATATGTTCCCCTTTGCCCAAGTCATCGAGACGCCACAGAGCGAAATGCTTGAGAAGATGGGCCAGAGTTTGATCGTGACGGCAATCACTAATGATGATGCATTCCTGCAGGAGATTATGGCATGCCCCCACATCGACCGTCTGAATGTTGGTGCATTGCCAACCAGTCATGT
>JBEDDQ010000161.1:0-3570 GCA_041176185.1 Armatimonadota bacterium
GATAATGCCTGGGACCTTACCAGCCTGGCGGTACTCAAGCATCTTCTTGCCAACCGCAATCGTCTCTTCGAAGAGCTTACGGTTCTTCTCAGGGCCCTTCGCAGCAGTTTCCAGCAACTTCTCCTGAATGGATTCATAGACACGCGGGACACATCCCATGATGGTGGGTTTCTGCGTAGCCATTTCATCCATGAGTGTTCGTACACCATGTGAATAAACGACCTTGGAACCTGCGGCGAGAGCCAACAGATGAATCATCCGTTCGAAGGAGTGGGCGAGAGGGAGGAAGCTTAGGAATGTGTCATCCGGGCCAACCACAGAATCACCAACGACGAGGTGCTTGTAGGTTGCCTTCGCGTTTGAAACGAGGTTGCGGTGCGTGAGCATCGCGCCCTTTGGATCGCCTGTCGTGCCACTGGTGTAGATAAGGACGGCTACATCATCGGGGGTCGCAGCTACTGGAAGCTCTGCCTGCCCTAAGTAAGGTGCGACAAAGTTCGTGAATGAGGGGACGGTTTCTGTTGCATCTGTATCGGAGAAGACAACAACTGTCGTAAGGTCAGGGCACTCGCTCTGAATTGCGACAACCTTGGCCAGCTGCTTTTTATCCTGAACGAAAATGGCTTTGGCGCCGCAGTTCCGAAGAATAAATGAAACTTGTTGCGCTGGTAATGTCGGGTAGATGCCTACGGTGGCCGCACCCAGTGTCACGATGGAAAGGTCGGCAAATAGCCACTTCGGTTCATTTTCGGACAGAATAGCAACTTTGTCGCCAGGAGCGATTCCTGCTGCTTTTAGGGCGATGCTTGCAGCATTGGATACATCACCAATCTGTTTCCAGGTGGTCTCTGTCCAATCTTTACCGACTTTGTACTTTAGCGCGCAGGCATTCGGTTGGCGGCGGATTGTGTCCCGTACAAGTGCAACTGTCGTTGTCGCGGTAGATGTATCCGGGTTGAACGTCTCTGTCATCCCTTTAAGTCCCCTTCCATACCTTCAAGAAAAACCATCGTATTATCCATTACTTTTCAAGCAATTGGCGGATGCGGTGATTCGTCGACAAGCTCATCCTAATTCAGATAGATAACGACTAATATCGAAACGAATCTCACTCAAATGGCACGTATCCATCTTGTAAACATAATGACGAGCGTGCTTGCTGGCAACCTTTGTACAACAGCATAGACACACCACCGGTACCAGCTAATCAAAATTCCCCATGGGTTCCAGCCAGACTTGCCAATCGCGCCGCTGATGCCTGAGTAAATCATCCTCAGGGTGCGTTCGTTCTGGATAAGCCATCTCATACCAAAAGCATACAATCCAGCAGGAAGTCGCTGCATCGGACTTACGTTTCAACTTAAGACGCCTGTTGTCCCGGTTTTTCTGGGACTTGAGAGGGCACAATTACAGGACTACTAATGAGCCAATCGACTTGGCGGCTCAATTTCATCCGCGCCAACACCCAAGCGGTACACCGCAAGCAAGTCCGGAATCGTTTGGAGCTTACGAATCAGGGTCTCAAGATGCGTAAGGCTTGGGCTATCCAAATCAATCCGCAAGGTCGCCGTTCCCTTGTCACGGTGCGAGTATGTATTGATTCCAGTGATAAAGGTATCGGTACCCGCAAGGACATCGGTGACATCGCGGAGCAACCCAGTACGGTCCAGCGTCTCAATGATGACTCCGGTTGCATACCTGCCGCCAGCGGTCCAGTCGACTTCCTGAAGGCGCTCTGGCTCCTGTTGTCGGAAGCTTGCGATGTTGGTACAGCCATCGCGGTGCAAAACCATCCCACGCCCACGTGTCACGTAACCAATCACCGTATCCCCTGGTAACGGCAGGCAGCACTTTGCCCGGACAATCGCAACGCCATCGACCTTGTCAGTCGTGATCGATAGCTTACTCGTCTGCCCAGAGACACGCTTTGGAAGTCTTAGGGTGGGATCAGGAGACTCCTCGAACTCGCGACGGATTCTGTGGATAACTGCGCCCAGCGGGGTGTCACCAAAGCCGATAGCGGCGAACAAATCCTCACCTGACTCCTTATTGAATGCCTGGGAGAGGACCAGCAGACGCTTGGTGTCCTTGATAATTTCCGTGGAGAGACTTAGCCGGTGAAGCTCATCGGTTAGTGCCTCACGCCCTCGCACGACACTGATGTCATGTCGCTGGACACGGAAGTAATGCCGAATTTTGTTTTTGGCATGCGTGGACTTGGCAACGCCGAGCCAGTCAAGGCTTGGTGTTGCATTGGGACGGCTGATAACTTCGCAGATATCGCCATTGTCAAACTGGTAAGACAGCGGAACTGTCTTGCCATTGACACGCGCAATCGCCAAGTGCTCACCGATCCCTGTGTGAATACGGTAGGCGAAGTCAATTGGTGTTGCACCGCTAGGAAGGTCAATGACATCTCCACGCGGTGTAAACACAAACACTTGACTTGTAAACAAGTCTGTCGAGACCTGGCTTAGAAATTCGCTGGTGTCACGTGCATCCCGTTGCCACTCGAAGAGCTGCTTACGCAAAAAGGCCATTTTGCGCTCAAAATCGTTGTTTCCCGCGACCGCGCCATCGCCTTTTTCCTTGTACGCCCAGTGCGCGGCAATCCCAAACTCGCTGGTCTTGTGCATTTCCCAGGTGCGAATCTGGACTTCCAGAGGCTCTCCCCGTGGTCCGTAAACCTTGGTATGCAGCGATTGATAGCCATTTGACTTCCGCTTGGCGATGTAGTCATCGAACTTCCCTGGAATTGGGAGGTAGGTCTCATGAACAATTCCCAGTGCAGCGTAGCACTCCGGGACGCTGTCAACGATGACGCGCAGCGCAATCAGGTCATAGATATCGGAGAGGGGAATCTCCTGCTCGGTCATCTTTTTGTAGATGGACCATAAATGCTTGGGACGCCCGTTAATCTCGACATCCAGTGTGCCCTGATCAAATGCAGTACGCAGTGTGCTGATCGACTCAGCGATGTCGGCTTCACGGTCTCGGCGCGTCCGTGCGATTTGCTCGGTAAGATGCTTATACTCGGATGGTTGGAGCGTCTTAAACGCAAGATCTTCCAGCTGCCACTTCAGGTCCCAAATACCAAGCCGCGCCGCAAGCGGTGCGTACACCGACAGCGTTTCTTCCGCCATCCGCTGCTGACGGTCTGGCGCCAGTCCCGAAATCGTTTTCAGATTGTGCAGTCTGTCGGCTAGCTTAATCACCATCACCCGGAGGTCACGGGCCATCGCCAAGAGAATCTTACGCAGGTTTTCTGCACTCGAGCGTGCCTCATGGGGACGCTTCTTTGGCGTTCCCGCACTGTGGCTTTTAGATGCATCCTTTTCTTTGGCCGCTGCCGCGAGGTCTGGTGCAAGCCGCTCAAAATCAGCCAGTTTTAGCTTTGAGACGCCATCCACAAGCGTCGCGATCTCCGCACTAAATGCTTCAGAGAGGTCCTTCTTGGTGATCTCGCAATCTTCTATGACATCGTGGAGGAAGCCTGCTGCCATTGTTGCCGTGTCGACTTCAAGCTGCATCAGGATTCCCACGACTTCAATCGGGTGGGTGATGTAGAGC
>JBEDDQ010000162.1:0-11114 GCA_041176185.1 Armatimonadota bacterium
GGATAGCGATGGTTCGCTATGGGAAGTCTGGTGATGCGCTTTACCGGGAACTGGTTAGACGAAAAGTCATCACCACCGCTGAAGCCGATGCCCTACGTGATGGGCGTGAGTTTCTGTTACGGACGCGAAACGCATTGCATCTGGTGGCTGGAGAACGGCGGGACAAGCTGGCGACAGCCCGCCAGGAAGCAACTGCAGAACAGCTGGGCTACAGCGCCAATGCCGGTACGCCAGCTGTGCAAACGTTTATGGGTGATTATTATGCGCACGCTGCAAGAATTCTAGACCTATCGAACAAAGTCATATCACGATGCCTTGAAGGTCCGCTTCCATTATCCGCCGCTGGCGTAGCCGTACTCAGAAGTACCATCACTGTAAATGAGCATGCCGAAACTGACTCGGCCCGCGATTGGGTGCCCGCAGCCATTGATGCATCACAGCGGCTTGCCCTTGAACTCTCAGCAACCTGTGTTGAGCGCATCCAGGAATGCTCTTCGAGTGTAGGGGTACCGGTAATTAGCAAAATTCTGATGAACGTCATCGGGAAATCAAATGGAATCACGTCAGCAATCAAAACGATGATTCGTACTGGCCTCCTTGAGCGTATCTTGCCTGAGTTCACCGACGCGATGAAACTCATTGCATACGATCCAGCGCATGTCACCACTGTTGGTGAACATTCCCTAAACGTTGTGGGAAATCTTGAGAGCCTGAGTGCACCTGCACGACTGGATGACTCTCTGGAGGCATATCGCTATTCATTTGCGACCATCGCATCCACAAGTACACTTTATCTGGCTGCTCTTCTACATGACCTTGGTAAGCAGTGGCGTTTAGACAGCGCCGGGAACCCAGCTCCACACGAGATCACAGGGGCAGAACGGGTACCTGAGCTCTGTGCGCGTCTTGGATGTCCTGCGGATGTCACGGCGCGTGTACAGAGACTTGTTCGATATCACTTGCTGCTCGCTGACACTGCACGTTTACGTGACCTCTCACGGACTGAGACCATAAAGGCAGTGCATGAAGCACTCGGAGACTCCGACATGTTACGGATGCTTTATGTGCTAACTTGGGCAGATGTCAACGCTGTAGGCCCCGGAATCTGGACGCGTTCAGCAGGCCGCCTGCTCGACGAGCTCGTTCAACGGTGTGAAAACGAATTCAGTCACCATAGCTCGGATGATGAATCAGAACCGGATGCCCGTAAAATGGAACAGGTTCGTGAACGTATCCGGCGGAGATTGGTTAAACCTGATGATGGATCAGCAGTCGACATCGAACGCGTCCAAAAACATATCGATGCCATGCCTGCATCCTATTTGCTGAATACACCCCTTGATGAAATTCGGCTTCATGTCGAGATGGCTCATACACTGCTAATCGGTGAAACGGACTTTCCTGTCGTCGTGGATGTTCGGGGAAATGCAACAGAACGAGAGTCCGTTGTTACTATTGTAGCCTTTGATGATCCAAGGCCAGGCCTTCTTGCAAAATTGACAGGCGTTCTTTATGCCTATGACATCAAGCTCCATTCAGCCCAGGTGTTTACACGAAGTACGCCAGGTTCCAGTGCTATCGTGATCGATACATTACGCGTGGATTACCGGGAGCGTGGTCTCGACCGCTCGCTAAGAAATGACCTCGTCGTAGCATTTGAAAAGGCACTCAGTGGCAAAGAAACGGTGGGGGATATGATTGCACGTAAGCGACGCCCTGCTGCCGTTCTTGGACGAACGCAGTCGCTGACGCTGGTGCCCCTCGATGCTGAAATGCTTCTCGTTGATGTAAGACTGGCTAATGACTCAAGCGCTGTCCACGCGTTATGCCGCAACCTTACTGCAGCGGGTTGGAATATTTCTGCCGCCAGATTGACCCAGTGGGCCTACGGGGTGCGGTGCGCTCTCTACGTGTCCGATGCCAGGAAGCGTCCGGTAGACAAGGGAATGGATGCTCTCCGTTCATTGTTGTCCTAATAACTAATTCGCTCTCCAACTTCACCCGGCTAGAACCAAAGATACATCTATGACTTTGGATAAACGGGACATACTTGCTCTAACTGGCATTACGCTTATTGGCTTTCTCATCCGTGTTGTCTTTGTATTCTTTATGGGTGCCGACCCATTGGTCTACGACTCCAAGATGTACCTGATGGTCGCAGATGGCATTGTCAACGAAGCTCCAATCAGTTCATTTCCAAATGGCTATCCGCTGGTAATCGCTATATTTCGAAGCTTTCTCCCAACCGCCCAGACGGTACAGGCACTCCTTGGGCTAAACGTTGTGCTATCAGTAGCATGTATCCCACTCACCTACATTTTTTGTAAGCTTTGTCGGATGGAACGATGGTTACCATTGGCGGCTAGCAGCCTGATCGCTGTTTACCCACATCAGCTCCGCTACGCACAGCTCGTGATGACAGAAACGATTGCCACAACTGTTCTTCTTTGTGCGATGGTAGGGACTTTATGGATATGGAACAAGCGTACTGAGGTGCAAGCACCGCTCATTCCGTACTGCTTAGTCACAGGATTTTTGTTTCACATGACCGGGGCGATAAGACCATCACTGATGTTGATTGGTGTCCTCATTCCATTGATGTTTGCGATTCTTACGCGAACCGTGAAACTGCCATTGATCATTGCAAGTGGCTTCCTGATTGGAGCTGGACTCCTCTTTGCAATCGAGAAGTCTCCACTCGCACGGCCGCCACATGCCTTTGGAAACAACTTGCTGATATCGATCAACAGTGACAGTAATGGCACAGAGTTCGTCGCCTTTCCCGAAGATCAACAAAAGAGAGCTGTGAAGACATACATTGAATTTGCTGTCAAAAACCCATCGAGGTTTATACGTCAGCGGGCCATCTCACTGTGGGAGCTCTGGGGACCAAAGTCACTTGCTGGTTATCGCCAGGAACAGGAAACGGCTGTAGTCAAGGGAATCGTGCTCTTACGAACCGTTTTCTTACTCCTGTTTGTCTCGGGAGTGATTCTCTTCCGACAGCGGCCCGAAGTACACCTCGCAGCCATTCCCGTCGGAGTCGTGACGATTGTGCATATGATGACGTTTAGTAACCATCGCTTTCTCGTTCCGATTGAACCGTTCCTCTTTATGGTCAGCCTCGTTGCCGGTTGGGCAATTGCACGGTCGGTAGTGTCTAGGATCGGACGAGGAAGTCTAATGCATGCAAAATCACTCGATGCACATTGAGGTGACCGAAGCCGTGCGGTCCGATGCTAGAATAGGGCTACTAAGTTCCTAGGAGCCCAGCTTGCCAGACCGACCGTTTCAAGTCGTTTCGTCCTACACGCCCGGTGGTGATCAGCCTACTGCCATCGATGGTCTGGTAGATGGGCTTAATGCAGGGTTTCGCTTCCAGACACTTCTTGGTGCCACCGGTACGGGAAAAACATTCTCGATTGCTAACGTCATCCAACGTGTTCAGCGCCCGACATTGGTGATCGCACACAATAAGACCCTTGCTGCGCAGCTTTGTGGTGAGTTCAGAGACTTTTTCCCAAATAATGCCGTCGAATACTTTGTAAGTTACTACGACTACTTTCAGCCAGAAGCCTATATCGCTCAGACCGATACATACATCGAGAAAGACATGTCGGTCAACGAAGAAATCGATCGACTGCGCCATAGTGCAACACAGGCCGTGCTTGAACGCCGGGATGTCATTATCGTTGCTTCCGTGTCCTGTATTTACGGACTTGGTTCGCCTCAAGACTACAAGAACATGATTGTCTGGTTCAAACGGGGACAGTCATACGACCGAGATGAAGTCCTTCGTCGCTTGGTCAACATTCAATTTTCAAGAAATGACTTTGCACTTACACGCGGTACATTCCGCGTACTCGGGGATACTCTTGAGATACAGCCGAAGGATGAAGAAGTTGTTATTCGCATCTCGTTTGACTGGGATGATGTGAGGTCCATCTCACTCATCGACCAGCTTACGGGGGAGACACTGGAAGAGCGGGATGAAATTACGATCTTTCCTGCAAGCCACTTTGTTTCGGACCCTGAGCGGATGGAAGTTGCCCTTGCGGGAATCGAAGCGGAAATGCTGGAATCTGTTAAACGCTTTAAGGCGCAGGACAAGCTAATCGAGGCTCAGCGGATTGAACAACGAACACGTTTTGACCTTGAGATGATTCGTGAGCTCGGTTATTGCTCTGGAGTGGAGAACTACTCCCGCTGGTTTGATGGCCGCGGGCCGGGGACACCTCCGAATACGCTTCTGGATTATTTCCCAGATGATTTTTTAGTAGTCGTCGATGAGTCTCACCAGACCTTGCCACAGGTCCATGCGATGTTTGCCGGGGATAAACGCCGCAAGGATACCTTGATTGAGTATGGTTTCCGCCTTCCCAGTGCTGCGGACAATAGGCCACTTCGTTACCAGGAATGGGAAGAGGCGATTGGGCAATGTATCTTTGTCAGTGCAACGCCGGGCCCGTTTGAACGCCAAAACTCTGATCGGATTGTTGAACAGATTATCCGCCCAACGGGACTTGTTGACCCAGAAATTATCCTTAAGCCGTCAAAGGGCCAAATCGATGACCTTATAGGTGAGATTCGGCTTCGAACAGAGAAGGGGGAGCGTGTAATCGTAACAACCCTGACCAAAAAGATGGCCGAGGATCTGACGGATTATCTGGTTGATCTCGCCATCAAGGTGCAGTACCTGCACTCGGAGGTCCATACGCTCGAACGTACCGAGATTCTGCGCGACCTGCGCCTTGGCGTCTACGATGTGATTGTCGGTATCAACCTCCTTAGAGAAGGTCTTGACCTTCCTGAAGTGTCACTGGTTGCAATACTTGATGCTGACAAAGAAGGCTTCCTTCGCAGTGATACAGCACTCATCCAGACCATCGGGCGTGCAGCACGTAACGTCGGTGGACAGGTGATCATGTATGCGGACAAGATTACCGGATCGATGGAACGTGCGATGACGGAGACGCAGCGCCGCCGTGAAAAGCAAATGGCGCACAATGCTGCACATGGCATCACACCATCGACCGTTATCAAAGCCGTAAGACAAATCATCGAGAGCAAGAAGGTTGCTGAGGCTAAGTCTCATTACAAGGCCAGCTCGACAAAGCAACCTGAAAATATGACACTTGACCAGTTGATGTCTACATTGGTGGATATGGAAAAGGAAATGAAGCAAGCTGCCCGGAGTTTGGATTTCGAACATGCAGCGATTGTTCGTGATGAGCTGGCCAGACTGAAGAAACTTGTTCCTGCTGAGCAGCGCCGGAAGTCACCTTAAACGTTAAACGCGTACTATCGTGTCAATGACTGCCCGATACGGCATCTATGTTCCTTCGAAGTGTACTAAGTTTCTCGAAAAGCTTTCCTAACGGCGCTTGACAGGAACTTTTCCGTTTACGACAAGGTTTGGATGCTTGACATCATACGTTTGCCGTCCACTTGTGGCTGTACCGGCAAGATTGCCTCCAGACACGCGTGTTAAGGTGCCATCCCAAGTACTCTTCGGTTTCCAATCCGGACGCTTATCCCATCCGCCAACCTCGCGTTCCCAAGGGGTCGCTGTAGCAATACCATTGCGCTTCCAAGAAACCTTATCGTTAATGTCCTCCGGGACATATTGACTCGATCTCTTCGCACGGTTAAGGGTAACCAATGCGGTAGCCTTGGACTGAGCAGTGGATGCTGTGCCACTTGACATCCCAGGACTCGATGACAGCGGTGTTAAAGCATACTTTGGCATCATTGCAGCGCGAGCACGCTGCGCAGATGTTAGTGGACGACTGGAGCGAAATGTCGTCGCATCAGGGGATGTTGCGGACGGAGCAGGAGTCGATGGAGGTGTCTGCAGAAGGACGCACGTTGACACCAACAGAGTTATCCAGATCATACACACCCCTTCCAGTCACCATAAACGCAATTAGGCTTACAAGTACATTATGCCGGAGATTCAGATAATCTGTATCCTCACGATTACCGGATTCAGCCTCTTTGCGGGTTCACCGTGCTGATATCACCGTAATGAAGTTCGTATCACGTCGAATATTACGTTCACATTCGATGTCAATTCATAGATTCTGACTCGATGATAGTGATATAATCAGTCCGCTCATGGGTTGGTAGCTCAGCGGTAGAGCAGTGCCCTTTTAAGGCATTGGTCCTGGGTTCGAGTCCCAGCCGACCCACATGTGAACTGAAAAGCCCACACCCGAATGTTTAGGGTGCGGGCTTTTGCGTTATAGCGTAACGTCAGACCGCCTACTACCGCCCCGTGTGTGCTTAAGATGCACCGTAATCGTCGTTCCTTTCGAACCACGGATTGTCCATTCAGAATGTACCTTGTAGTCGGTTGTATCCCCTGCATAGCCTGAGTTGGCAATCCCTTTAAGGTGATATCCCTCGCACTGACCAAGCTCTGCTCGTTGTTTCCCAGTGATGAACTCGATCGGGGTTTGAGCTGTCAATTCCATCACGATTCCGCGAACCGCTTTTTTTGCCATTGCCTGCTTCGAAACATACGTTGGTAAAAAGCCGATGTTCTTCGCAATCGCCCGGATTTTGTAGGTATCTCCTGACAGATGTGTCACCTGAACATCCAACTCGAGCTCAGGTGTGATCAATGCCTGCCAAACAACCCATTTGCTGAACCGTTGAATCTCATCAAACAGGAACTCTTTAGGCGGGTTTCGGAAGGCATAAAGGGTGTCCCAACCACCGATTTCGATCTCACCAAGCTGTGGATGACTAAACGGCGTCCATGGGAGATAACCCTGTCCCTTCAACGCATCGTCACTCCACTTCAGGAGCTTGATGTCATCAGAGAGTTCGTGATTTCTACCCCACGTCGTAAACTTGAAGGCGCCTTGCTTCGTCGTTGCATCAAAGCCTTCCGTGATGCCTGCTTGGCGATGCGGACTCCAAATTTCGATGGTCCATGCATAAATCCCATAGTGGTCGTAGCACCAGTCATCAAAGACTCCAGTGATGACTTCTTTTGGATGGTATTTGAAATCATGGAAGACAGATATGGCCGGATAGCCGGTAATCTCAGTTCCTTTCTTTCCAATCTCCTGAAATGTCCACAGGTCTTCTGCTGGCATGCTGTCATCTGCGCTCGTGCCATAAGGCCGTAAAAGAACGCCGGAGTACGTATGGAATGTCAAAGCATGGCAAATATTCGGATGCTTTGCAATAAAGTCGACGAGTGCACGAGCTTCTGGTTCGGATGTTGGATATGGGCCAGCACCGTACTGTTCACTTTCACCCCGCCAGTGACCTGGGAAGTTTCTATTGAGATCAAGTCCGTGGCGTGTCGGCGCCATTAGGAGGATATCCGGGTCTGGATCTAAGACAATGCCCTCTGGCAGGAGGCGGTAATACGTTCCACCGCGCTCTGTTGCATCCCGGCGAATCATCAGGCGCGGTTCATCTGGATGACACTTCCAAGGACCCTCAGGATCAGCAATACGCATTTGAAGGAGGCGTCCATTGCCATCAATATCCTGGCGCTTTAATCCCGCAAGCGGCTCATCATCGAATGGATAAGGCCTTGTGCTGGAGCGAATCGCTTCAGGTGAGTCCGCAAGAAACAGCTCGGCGCCATCTGGATTCACGCGGGGAATCACATAAAAAGTCTTGGTGCGAACCGCTCTCGTGATGTCTTCATCGACACCGTAAAGCGTCGTCAATTGATCAAGAAGATACGTCAGTGCTGTTGTCGGGCTGACTTCCGTCGCATGGATGTTTGCATCGCACCAGACAGCTGGTTTGTCGTCTGGCATCCCTGATGCTTTATCCGTAACCGTAGCACACCAAATGTCACGGCCTTCGTAGGACTTGCCAATAGAACTGATCTCTACGAGGTTTGGGTAGGTTTCTGCAAGTCGCTGCAGCAACACTGTCAGCTCATCGAAGCGGATATAGCGGTCTGTTGGAAAAATCATTGTGTGTCTTTCTTACTTTGTTTTCGTGATGCTTGAACCTGCGTTGTCGATCCTGACATCGTAGCTCTGTCCGCGATGCTGCACACCCTTAAGGGTTATCGATTTCCAGGATTTAGGTAGAACAGGCTTTTGCGTAGCCGTGGGCGTTTTAGTGGATAAGTCTAAGCCTGCGTAGCCATAAATGACCGCTTGGAGTAAGCCGCCGAGTCCCGTCACAAATACGCAGCGGTCTAGTGATCGCTTCTCGCTGAAAAGCATGAACGGCCCACGCACAAATGGCTGATAGGCAGCTTTGAAGTTCTCTTCGGCTTCTTGCTGGCGTCCTAAACGCGCTGCAATTAGAGCGTGGATCGCATCGGTCATTGCGGGACCATTCTTTATGGGACGGGTCTTATGGTAATCGAATGACTTTCCTAGCAGGTCCAAATCAGTTGTCGCATTGCCTGGCCAGAGTGCAAGTTCGCCATCAGCCTGCTTTGTTTTCTTACCATCATCGTCTTTACACTTGGCGATTATTCCATCGGGCGTCATCGGAATTTTGATTTCCGAAGCGAGTACATCCCACCTTGGATTAATCTGCTTGCCGGCAGCGTGGGAGAACTGGGTCGCGCCACGCAAAACGCGCTTTGCCAGCGCATTGGTGTAAGCATTTTCCTCGACGCCCATGTTGAGCTCATCGGGGCCTGTTACTTTCCCAAAGGATGATGGGGGACCGCTCTTGAATCCGAGCTTTACCAGCTCATCAGCTGATTTTACAAGGACTCGTAATGCCGTTTCCTGGTCTTCCTTTTGAGCGCTCGATTGAAGAATAAGCAAGGCTCCATACCCTGCATCTGCAATCACATGGCGTCCATCGGAGAATCCACTTGGCGCACGTTCCTTACCCGTAAGCGCGCTTTCCCAAGGGGTAGCGGCCCCTTTTACTTTGTCTCGGTAGCCAACGATGTCGGCTGCCGCAGCGGGGTCAAATGGTAGCAACGCAGGAAGCATCCAGACATCTGCATCCCAGAAGATGTGCCCCTTGTAAAAGTTACCCGCGAGGCCCTCTGGAGCAATCGACACATTGCTGCCCTTTGGCGCAGCGCTTTGCCGCAGATCAAAGAGTGCCTTGTGAACGACCCGCTGGGCCTCGGTATCTCCATCTATGATGATGTCTGACTTCCAAGCCTGCTTCCACTCACCCTCGTGTTCTGACAGTAACGTTTCATAGGTCTTTTGAGCGGTCTCTTGTACGGATGAGGGTGAAACTGGCGAGTCGACGCTACAAAGTATCGTTGTTCCGCCAGCATCCTTGACTTCTGAAACACTAATCGATGCGTTCACACCAGGGTACGTTCCAGTGATGGCAGTACGCTGGTTGATGCGTTTTGACAGAGGAACCGCGGCTCCTTCGTACCGGAAGACGACCAGAGAACGATCCGCACGGGATGCGAAGGCGATAATTCGTCCCTTGCTTCCACTGGAATCAGTGTAATTTGTCGTCAGTGTGCCGTGCTCAATGTCCAATGTTTGCTCAAAGTTTGTTATGGCTGGATAGGGTGCTGGACTCGTATCGAACAGCGGAATCGGGAGGAGGTTTTCATTAGCATCATAAACGCCAGCCAAGAACACAGATGACTTTTCATCTGGCCCAAACGGTCCAACGGATACCCCGATGACCCCATTGGACAGATAGACACCGTGATTGCCGCGGTTATCAGCAGGGCTTGTGGATTTGAAGAGCCAAGGGGATGTTTGTACGGGGCTTTTAACTTCGCTTGACGGTGGGGATGACTGATTTTGGCAGCCAACGAAAGCAAACATACTTATGAGCGCAATTGATGTTGCACGTTTCATCAAACCTTCTCCTTCAAGACGGCGGTTATGAGCCAGCGATCAGATTTGCTGTTTGGCGCCTTGTCAGCATAGTTACCCCAAAACAAAATCTCATGGAAACCCGCATTGCGGAGTCCTTCACGAACTTCATCCTTGGTGTGCGCACGCTGTACGTGCTGTTCGGAAAAAACGTCCTCCGAACCATCAGGCTTCGTTCGCCAGAAGTCCATGTTGACAGTGCAAAGCCGGGATTCTTCATCCCATGTCGCTTTCCATTCGTGCCGGACATTTCCTATCGTGTCCTCCTGATTGAACAGCCCCTGACGCAAGGCATACGGGGCATTGAGGTCAAATGCGAAGACACCACCGATGTTAAGCGTTCTTGCAACACTCTCAAAGACACGATGAAGTCCATCAAGTGTCGTGACGTAGTTCAAAGCATCAAAAAGGCAGGTCACCAGATCGACCGTACCGCCATCTGGAAGTGATGTCTCCTCAGCATTCTGTACGAAATAGACAATCTCAAGTGAAGTCTTTGCTGCCTTGTTACGTGCAACAGAAATCATCTCCGGGGACAAATCGGCACCAAAAACCGGACGATAGCCACGCGAGTATAGAATCTCAGTACCGAGACCTGTTCCACACGCGATGTCAAATACACTTCGTGGCCGTTTCCGGCGGTCGCGCAAGTCCCGTTCAATTCGCGAGAGCCAGGCGCTGTGCGGTACGGTCCACATGATGTGGTCATAAACACCTGCGAGCGCACCGTAGCTGTTGTTTACACTTGATGTCACAGCAACATTGTAGCCTCCACATCTGCGGGGATTCTGCCGACAATTTGATGTGATGACAAATTCGGAACCGATCCGCAGTAAACGTCGCTATGCAACGAGAGCAATCGCAAAGCAGGACACGCCTGGTTTTGCAAGGCTGCGAAGACAAATGACCGCTCTTGAGGAGCTGTGGAGAACCGTTCCACATATCGAAATGTCCCACTTGTGTCCGTTGGTCATTGATCGGGCCGTTAGTGCCCTTGAAGCACATACCGGATCCCTCTTCCTGCGTGACCGCGGGACGGACAGGATGCGCCTCACCGCCAGTGTTGGCTTATCGAGTGAGGTCAATCAGTCAATGACCATCATCATTGGCGAAGGTATTGCCGGACGTGTGGCAGAATCCAGGCAGCCGGTGCTGATGCACAAGGATCCCGACGCACATCCATTAATGCAAGGTAGAAAGAGCCGAATCAAGCGGCGAACAGAAATCGAAAGCGCTATCTGCGTACCACTCCTTGCTGTGAACGATGGCACTGTGCTTGGGGTACTGAGCGTTTCGCGGCGGGTACCGAGC
>JBEDDQ010000163.1:0-3977 GCA_041176185.1 Armatimonadota bacterium
ATACAAATGGGAACGGCGATCAGGAGGGTGATTATTCCGGCGATGTTGCTCATGGATGTCGCTTCAAATCAGATAATCAGATACGGAACATGCTGCGGACGCCCGTCGGGACATGGTCCTTCGAACGGTTCATTACTACGCCCATGACCTTGTCACGACCCAGCTTTTCGAGGGATGAGTGCACGACCTCACGTGGTGTGACACCAGACCACACGACCATCATGATTGCATCGATGTAAGGCTTGATCGGCAAAACGTTTCCACTGGCCACCGATGGCAACTCAACGACGACGACATCGTAGAGCTCACGACACGCGGCGAAGACTTCAGCGATGTAAGGTGAGCGAGCGATACGGTTTGGGTTGTCTGGATCCTTGCCGGCAGGGATGAAGTAAAAGCCCTTGCATTCTTCAGACTGGATGGTCGTAACCGTGTTGCTTTCGCCATCAAGGACATCCACAACACCCGTCGTTCCAGCACACCCCAAGCGGTCGGCCAGGGTACTACGGGAGAGGCTGAGGTCGATCAGACAGACTTTTTTGAAGCTGTTCTTGGCGATGCTCATCGCGAGGTGAAGAGCAATCGTCGACTTTCCTTCGCCAGCGACAGCGGATGTTACTCCCATGATGACACTCTGTTGGCCATCAAAGAGGGAGCGATCCATAAGTTCATGGGTGCGGATCGCAGCCGGGGTGGCGAGGTATTCGATAGCCGTGTGGAGGTGCACAAAGCGGTCATTGGTACGCTCGAAGCGAAGCTGCGGCCGGATGAGAGGAGATTCATCTTCGTGATTGAGCAGCTGTTTGTTGGAGTCACTGTCAGGGTTGCTGACAGTGACCAACTCGATGGATGCTCCTCCGCGGAGACTTGCGTCGTTATCGATGCGGTCCATATTACTTACCTTCCGTCTTGGATGTGATAGCTATGCTAGCGACCTTGGTTGCCTGGAAGCGCAGCTGCTGGGATTCCGGCAAGCTTACGAGAACAGGAACTCCGAGGAGACGCTCGACATCCGCTTCGTACCGGATGGACGGGTCCATCCACTCCCGGATCACGACCAGCACCAATCCGAGGAAGAGTCCAAGGGCAAGGGCTGCTGCAATCGTCAGGATTTTCTTCTTGAGGTTGGCGGTGGATTCTGCGGCAACCAGGTTCATTGTGTTGAACTGGGATGCTGCGGTTACTTCGCCAAGGTCCTTCTTGATCTGTGCCTGTTGACGACGCTCAGAGAGGTCTTCGAACTGGCCCTGCAACAGCTTGTAGTCACGGGTCTTCTCTGTAAGCACACGCTCATCTGCAGGAAGCTTGGCAATCTCCCTCTCATACTGGCCGATACGGGCATCAAGCTGCGCCATTTGAGCACGCTGTGTCTGACCGGAGATGTTGGCTTCGACAATCAGCTGCTGGAGCTGGTTGTACTCAGGATTGTCGGTGAGAGTTGTATCGAGGATGTTGCGTGAGTTGCTAGGATCAGATGCCTGGCGCTTGCGGACTTCGCTCTCAATAGCTTTGATCTTGAAGTCGAGCTCAGCAACGACGGCACTGGTTGGCGTCCAGCCCTCACGGATTCGGCGTGCACGGTCTTCCACCAGGCGGCGGAGATCGGTAAGTGCCGGATCGGATCCCACCTTTTGCTCGAGCACGGAAACCGGCTTTACCGAACGGAGGCGGTCACGCAGCTGTTGCAGGCGCAGGTCGGCATCACGCTGGGTGATGGCGAGATTGTCACGCTGCATCTTGAGGCTGGTTACTTGATCGATGATAGCAGTCATGCTGTCCGGGTTGAGTCCGGCATGTGCCTGCTTGAAGTCGACCAGCGCCTTCTCGCTTCCCTTGAGGCGGTCACGATAGGCTTCGATCTGGCTATCAAGGAAGGTGATTGTGTTCGTGTAGGCGGCAGAGTTGTCCTGTGCGACCTGGTTGATGAACTCACGTTGCAGCGAGTTGACCAACGCTTCACACTCGGTTGGATCCGACCATGTCATCCCAATCTCAAGTACATTAGAGCTGAGTGGATTTGAATAGACCGCATTGCGGAACTCTTCAAAGCGGGCATCCTTTGCACGTGGATCCGTGTTGATTGGCTTTGCCAGATTTGCACCCTTAACCACACGGTCAAGGAAGCCACCAGGAAGCGTGTCACGCATCAGGTCACCGAAGCGGGATCCGTTTATGTCAGCGAGCGTCTTCCATCCAGTGTTTTCCTGAAAGCCAAGTGCCTTGTTTGCTGCATTGACGTCTTCAGATGAAATCCTGATCCTCGCCTGAGCTACAAATTTTGCGGACCGGACGATAAGGACCGAACCGACAACGCTTGTTACACCGACGAGGGTGATGACAAAGACCAGCCAGTTCCGGAAGAATCCATCCAGGACGCGATAAAGAATATGGTTACGTTGATACTGCATTAATCTGTCCTTAGCGAAGGAGGAAGCCACCGAACATAAACATCTGCATGGCATCCCGTAAACCGAAGCTTCTACGATTATCGGGATCCTTTACAGGAATAAAGAGGATGTCATTTGGCCGAAGTGTCATTTCATCTCCTGCAGGCTTTGCTGGCGCAGCTGGGGCATTCTTGTCAGGCTTCTTTGCAGCGGCCTTTGGATCCGGGGTCTTGACAAGTCCCTGGAGGTCTACATAGACCGTATCCCAGTTGTTCGAACCTTCTTTTGGTCGAAGGATCGCGGCATTCTTGAGGTCGGCAAACTGACCAGGACCTCCTGCAAGCACCAGTGCATCCACAACGGACAGCTGGCCACTCTCAGGGAACTCAATCCGGCCCGGGCGGTTGACGCCACCCCATGCGGTAAACACGGTTTCATACGTGTCTACCATAAGGACATCCCCAGGCTTTATCGTTGGTGATGATGGGTCAATAACACCCTTTGCATCTCCAACAACCTTGACAGAGCCATCTGTTAGGACATTGCGAAGATCCAATGTAACAGTCTTGCCTTCCCGGGTCAGGCGGGCATTTCCTAACGATGCCTTTGCATTGAAGCCGCCGACAGACTGCACGATTTCAAGCATGCTGCCACTCTTCGGAACTTCAACCATCCCGGTCTTCTTACACTCACCAATCAACATCATCGAGAACGACCGTACATCCACCTCACGGAAGAGGATGACATCGTTTGGCTCGAGGATGATGTTCTGCTGCTCATCACCGGTCATCAGCTTGATCATGTCGATGACAACCTTGCGGCCACCGGTACGTACTACCGTTGCCGTCACCCACTCAGGTCGGTTGACCGTCAGGCCACCACAAGTTGCAACCAGCTCGAGAAGGCGCATGCCATCCTGAAGTACCTGCTTGCCTGACTGACGAACAGCTCCAAGGACGCTAACTTCCGGCTTGACACGTGTCGAAAGCTCGACGGTGACAATCGGGTTGAGCAGCTGCTTCTTCAAGCCTTCCGTCAACAGCAGACGAACTTCTTCAATCGACTTTCCAGATACCTGCAGCTCCCCAAGGAAGGTGTAGGTGATCTTTCCATCTGGTGGAACCACGATGTTACGGCTGAGCTCAGGCTTCTCGAACACGAGGACCTGTAGCGTGTCGCCAGGGCCGATTTTATACGCACTTTGGCTGCTGGATTGTGGCGCCGTTTGTGCCTGGACACCGGTTGTAGGGATGCCAAGTGCGATGCCAAGTCCAAGTGCAGCGTACGCGGATGAGTGCAGTTTCATAATTTTCTCCAAAGACCCAAGGGGGGAAAAATCCCCCGCACATTTACTTATTGGCTGTCTTGACACCCTTTTGCAGGTTAGAGCTTGCATTTTCCAATTCGGCAAACCATGGGGAGTACTTTGAGACCTCAATGGTTGGATGCTTGGCACTGTAAAGCTCTGCAAGAACGACCTGCTTTGTGCGCCCTTGAAGCGCTGCTTGCTGCAGCTTGAACTGACGCTCTACATGAGGACGAATCTGTGCGAGTGGTGGAACTCCAGCGGCACCCTTGGACTCGAGACGA
>JBEDDQ010000164.1:0-6328 GCA_041176185.1 Armatimonadota bacterium
GCCGTAAATCCTCGATTTCTTCGAACGTGGTGAAGCGCCCTTCACAGCCGTGGCAGAGTCGGCGCCGCTTGATTGCCATACCATCCCGGACAGGCCTTGAATCCAAAACCTGATCGCGGTCTATTACGCCGCAAAACGGACACTTCATGGGGTTATTACCATATGTTGGAGGATATAGAATTCTATCCGCTAGATATAGATGTTTGCATCCCGGATGTATCAGGAGGGAATGTTTTTCACCGCTGCTGTTCTACGCAAGCGAATTTCTTTGCCACTCCGTTGCAACTTCATTGCAAATTAGAGTGCAAAATGCCACTTTCATTGGCTACAATCTAATCGGCAACTGATTGCATTCCGAAACTAACGGATATGTGTCTGGTGAATGTTCTGTATTGGACATCCCTTAGGTGACACATCAGTGGAATACGATGACTGCCCGACCAACCCCTATGTCGTACGAAGATAACCCAATACCGACGCCGCTCACCGACGTCGTTGAACGCACGCCATCCCTACGGCGTGCCTACGTGCTCTTCATGGACATCGTAGGGTTTGCAAAGCTCCCAACCGATCATCAGGTCGCCGCCCAGCGTGAGCTTGGCCAGATTGTCCAGATGACGCCGGAAGTGGCATCGGCGAAGTATGACCCCGAGAGCCTCCTGGTCCGCCAGACCGGTGATGGCATCGCGTTGATGTTCTTCAAGGATCTCCTGTCTCCGCTGCGGTGTGCATTGCAGCTTCACGGGATGATTCAGGCGGACAATGCGCGTCTGAAGCAGTTAATCGGGACGCCACTCAAGCTCCGAATGGGTGTGCATGCGGGTGAGGTGACGATTGTTCAGGATGTCAATGGCCAGCGGGATGCCGCGGGTGATGGCATTATTACGGCGCAGCGTGTGATGGACCTTGGGGATGCCGATCACATCCTCTTGTCGAGTGAAGTCGCTAAAGTCCTTATCGATATGGACCCTTGGGCCAGATACATCACGCATCTGGGCGAGGTCCGTGTCAAGCACAAAATCATCGTGGACATTTATAACCTTTATGGCCGTCTGGATGGGCCGTTTTGCGGTAATCCGGGAACGCCTAAACGGGTTATTGAAGATGGTCGTGCGCGTAGTCGCGAAGCAAAGGCGCTGCGTCCGAGTTTTTCGGATGTCATGCGACCGCACTGGGGTCGTATTTTTGCGTTGATGTTTATTGGTGGCTTGGCCGGTTCGACATATTACGCCTACCAGAAGTATCCAAAGCCGTTCAAGCTTGCGTACGGTAAGTTTGAAGGCTGGTTGTCATCCAACAACAAATCGAATCCCGGAAAGCCTGGCGCGAAACCTCCAAAGTCCAATGGTGGTAATAGCGCTAGCAAGCCCAACGTTACGCCTACATCAAATGAGGCTGGAGTCGTACGTGTCCCTGACCTCATGGGCCGTGAGACACACGAAGCAGACACCGTTGTTCAGGGCGAGGGCCTCAGGATGAAAATCGTGATGGGAGACTTCACCAAGTATCCCGAAAACACGGTTTATAAGCAGAATCCGCCTGCCGGGTCTCGTATCCCGCGCGGTGGAACGGTAAGCGCTACCATTTCGAGAGGCATTAAAGGCGCTAGCGTTGAGTACCCCACCGATGGCTCCGGAACGGCGAAGGACAATCCGGAAATCGACCCGGATACGACGACCGACAAGCCATCATCTCCGAGCGGAGACCCAGCGGACAACTAATCGCAGGGTTTTCGTTTGACGGTGGTACTATCCCCGTGTGTCACTGGTAGAACCTCTCCCCACCCCCAGCTCTGATGTCATCGCTGCAGTCGGAATGCCGCATGCAGATCTGCTCATCGCCATCGCATTTGACCTCAATGAACGCTCGCACATCTGCCAGCGCTGGGTCTGCGCAACCCGAACTATGGTTGCCGTCATCGAAGCTGATGGCGATACCGCAAAGGTCATTCGCACCTGCGAGATGACCGCAATTCAGGATGCCAAAACAGAGACGCTTGTTGGTTGTGGCGCATTGGTACTCTATTCCGGAACGGACACGATTGAAGTTGCCCGCTATACAACGATGTATGCGGCTCGGATGACGGGTGCCGCCAGAGTGCTGAGCGCGCTGGCGAAAGAAAAAGAGCTGCCGGTTGCCGGAATCGATGACAACGACAAAGTCTGTCCCAAATGTGCGCGGGCGCTGCCTAAGGACTCGGATGTCTGCCGTCACTGCTTTGACAAGCGCGCGACGCTGCTGCGACTGCTTTCGTATGCATCCCCGTACAAAATGCACGTGGTGGTGCTGCTGGCCCTGATGATTGGTGGCACCTGGGCTGGACTCGTCCCGGGTGTGATTGTGCGTGACCTGACGGATGATGTCCTGCTTCCGAAGGCTGGAACGCTGACGGATGCGGTTCGCATCAATAAGCTTGGGATTCTTGTTCTGTTACTGCTTGGCAGCCATGCACTTGGTGCCATTATCGGAATCGCTCGAGGCCGTCTCTCGGCATTTCTAAGTGTCAACCTCACCTACCGTATCCGAACGCAGCTGTATGCAAAGCTGCAAAAACTTGGGCTTTCGTATTACGACAAGCGCCAGACTGGTACATTGCTGACGCGTGTTACACAGGATGTCAACGAGCTGAACAACTTCCTCGTTGATGGCTTGCAGATACTCGTCGTAAATGGCCTGACGATTGTCGGCATTTTGATTGTGCTGTTCGCCCAAAACTGGCTGCTGACGTTGTTCGTTCTGGTGCCAGTGCCTCTCGTAGTCTTGTCGACGATCAAGATTTGGCGCTTTCTCTGGGGCCGTCTTGAGCGCCTGTGGCACTTGCGCTCCGTGATGAACTCTGGGGCAAATTCGGCTCTGGCGGGAGCGCGTGTTGTCAAGGCATTTGCAGCGGAAGACCGCGAGAATGACCGCTTCCTCACACGGGCGACGAATCTGCTCCGTGTAAACCTCGATCTTGAGAACTGGTGGGCAACGCTGTTCCCGGTGCTGGCTCTTTTGATGATGTCCGGTATCTTCGTGGTCTGGTACGTGGGCGGCCGTGAGGTTGTCAAGGGCACGATGTCACTTGGTACGCTCAACCTCTTCTTCTTCTATCTTGGGCAGCTTTACGGCCCACTTCAGGGGATGACGCGGATTGCGGACTGGCTTTCGCGGGCCCTCACAAGTGCGGAGCGCGTATTTGAGGTGATGGACACCGAGCCGGATGTCGCCGATGCAGCTGATGCACAACCATTGCCGCACATCACTGGGGCAGTGACCTTTGAGAAGGTCAGCTTTGGGTATGACAAGGCGCGACGTGTACTGGATGATTTCAGTCTCGAGGTGAAGGCTGGCGAGATGATTGGCTTGGTTGGCCATTCTGGTGCTGGTAAGTCCACCGTCATCAACTTGATTTCCCGTTTCTACGACCCGAATGAGGGCCGCATTTTGGTAGATGGCGTTGAAATGCGTAAGATCAAGCTCAATGATTTGCGCAGTCAGCTCGGTATTGTGCTTCAGGAGCCTTACTTATTCCCTGGAAGCATTTACGAGAACATCGCCTATGCCAAGCCAAGTGCTGATCCACTGAGCGTGATCAAGGCAGCGAAAGCGGCGAATGCGCACGATTTCATTATGCGTTTCGCGGATGGCTATGATACCCAGGTTGGTGAGCGCGGGGCGCGGCTGTCGGGTGGCGAGCGCCAGCGTATTTCGATTGCACGCGCTATTTTGCACGACCCACGCATTTTGATTTTGGATGAAGCAACGGCATCCGTGGATACCGAGACCGAGAAGCAGATTCAGGAAGCGATTGAGCGCTTGATTGCGGGCCGGACGACATTTGCGATTGCGCACCGTTTGTCAACCTTGCGAAATGCGGACCGCCTGGTGGTGGTGGAGAAGGGCAAAATTGCGGAGGTTGGCACCCACGATGAGCTTTTGGCCAAGGAAGATGGCATCTTCCGCAAGTTAGTGGATATGCAGAAGGAAGTCAACGAGCTCCGGGTGGTCTGATTACTTACCTACGAGCTTTACTTTGACCAACCGGGCTCACCCCAAAGATCATAGCTCGCGACAGACGTTGACAAGACTTTTCAGCGCATCGTTGTCGAGAACCGTATGTGTTCCATAGTCAACCTTTCCCCACTGCGTTGCCGGTCCATGTTGGACACACCGGGGTCCTGCATGGACATATTCGGTTCCAAGCAATCCATGTAGTTCGGCAACATTGGATGCCCTAATCCCACCGGCAGGTACAAATGTGAGGCATTTGTATTGCTCTAACCAACGGACCAGATTGGAACTCCCAGCAAGGCAGGTTTTCCCTCCTCCACTTGTCAAGATGCGATTGACGCCAAGGTTTTCCAGCTCGGAAAGGGCATCCTCGGGGTCGACACAGACATCAATTGCTCTGTGGAACACCGTTTGAAGTCCGAATGTCTGCGCTACGTTAACCAACGCTTTGGTGGCTGGTAGATCGAGCATCCCGTTTTCAGTCAATGCGCCAAAGACGACACTATCGACGCCTTGGGCGATCAGCCGGATGTCAAGACACATCGCATCGATGTCTGCTCGTGTGTAGCAAAATCCCCCAGCGCGAGGTCGGATGAGTACCGCAATATCGATGTGCTTTCCGGCAAGCGCTTCGGCGATCCCTGCCACGACGCCCGGCGTCGGTGTAAGGCCACCAAGCTCGGGAGCACAGCCAACTTCGACGCGACTAACTCCGGCTTCTGCAGCCGCAAGCGCATCATCAACGCTATCCACCACGACTTCGACTTTTAGCATGCCCGCTCCACGCCGTCCGGAACATTTGACGCGACGCAATCGTAGTGTCGTTATTCCCGTAATTCAGCGGATATCCGATTTAGTAAAGACATTGTAAGATGTCTGCATCCCTGAATAAGGCATGTCCCGGAAGAAAGAAGAAACATGAAGAACTTAATGCTTGCTCTCGCAATCGCAGTGATGAGCACCAGTGTAATGGCCCAGACAAAGCCTGCAGCAAAGGCAGCTCCTAAGAAGGCATGCTGTGCAGTAAAACCAGCAGCTGAAAAGAAGAAGTGTTGCGAAGTCAAGAAGGCCGAAAAGAAGGACTGCAAGGACTGCGGTATCAAAGCAGCGAAGAAGAAGTAGTCGCTTTCGAATTCCGAACCAGCGGGCCGCACACGGGATGACTCCCCGCAGCGGCCCGCATCCCGTTTAAGGGATAGACAAAGTCAAGGTCTCATTCCGAATTGAGTGGGACAAACAGCTCAGTCCGCAGCTCATCCACCGGACACGTCCGCGGATCGCTGACATACATTTCCATCGCAGCTGTCCCATTCACCACATGCCCAGCTCCCCGGATGGCACCGCTGAATTCTCTCCAGGCATCGGCGAGACCACTATACGGACCAATATAGACACCACGGACGTACCGGCCAGCGGGAATAATCAGTTCATCCACATCGACGGGTAACACACTATCCGGCCCCACAACAACTGCTGCATCGGAGCGGAGCTCTGTCGCTGGCACCGTATCCGGGCAGTCGTAGGTCATCATTAAGGTGCAGGCCTCCGGAAGCGAAAACCATCCACTAACCACCGCAATCCCGACAAGCTTGTCAAACACCGGGCCAATCTGCGGATATGGACCTACGTGCCGTAGCGCCGCAGCGCGCATTTGTGGTCGTTCAATAACATCTATTTGCATACTTTTCTAAATCCCTCGTAGTCATAATCGGCATCACGGGTCAATTCCGGAATGCACAAAACAAACAATTGTTTGCCAATATTTGAGCCCAAGTGTATGGTTTCAACGGACATATCGCAAGAGATGTACACTGTACGTAAGCACGCATACGGTGCGGGATTGGATGGAGCATCGATGACGATTGTAACGGGTCTCTCCGGGAATGAAATGTACTGTCTACACTCCAAGGGCTTTACGCCCGGCGAGCTCGTTGTTGGAAACTCAGTCCATTCCATCGGGTTTGCGGGTGGTATCGGGGCGGGGATCAAAACCCTCACTGGCGGCGAGGTCGAGCAAGTGACATCAATTGTGCACGAAGGCCGACAAGCTGCGGTTGAGCGCCTGATGCGGGAAGCAAAGCAGCATGGCGCCACGGGCATCACCGGGATGAACTCCGAGCTGGTGTGGCAGGGCGGCAATGTGGAGTTTCTGTCCATCGGAAACTGTATCCACCACGTTGGCCAGAAGTCCGCCGAGCCGCTTTTTTCGAGCAGCGCGGATGGCCAGGAGTTGTTTTGTCAAATCGATGCCGGCTTCACCCCGATGAAGTTTGTTTTTGGGAATGTAGCGTACTCCATTGGCGTCGGCGGAGGCATCATGGGTGGACTCAAGAGC
>JBEDDQ010000165.1:0-3519 GCA_041176185.1 Armatimonadota bacterium
CAGGCGCGACCCCGGCGAAAGCGCTGATGCAACACCCTGAAAATACGCATCCATGATCGGCGCAAGATACGCATCCACACACGCCGTCATCGTGCGGTCAACAAAGCCAATCCCGCTCGTCAGGTCGCTCGCACAGGAAATCGTTTTAAAGCCAACATCCCGTAAGATCGCAACTACCCGCCGCTCATGGTCAGGGTTTGTAGTGCTATGTATAAGCGACACGGCCGACACAGGCGCATGGCCACCCGCAAGCACTGCTAACGCAGCCAGCCGAAAAGCTGCTTCATCGAGCATAACAACGCAGCTTCCATCCGCAGCGCTGCGTTCCACAACACCAACCACGCAGTCCGGAAATGGAGTCGGCTTTTGGATCGCCACCGCAAACAAGTCGGGGCGCTGCTGATTGCCGATATGCACGATATCTTCGAACCCGGCGGTCGTAAACAGCACTGGAGGCGTGCCCGTGCGTGTAAGAAGCGCATTTGTTGCCCGCGTCGTCGCGATGCGCATGTCCATTTCGGGAAGCGGTTGGCCGAGCGGCGTGCTCGTAAGCTGATGTGCTGCCACCAGCGGCGGCTCAAGACCGGTCTGGATGCGGGTGATATTGCCATCCGCATCGGTTGAACGCAGCTCTCCTGAGCTTAGAACTTTGGCCCGGTGGATGTCTCCATTTGGCGCGATTCCGATTGCATCCGTGAATGTCCCGCCGGTGTCAACAAAGACCTGCCAGCGACTCACCCGCGTTGCCCGACCCACTCGCGGAAGTCGCCGTAGCGCCGCGTCATCCCAAGGCCATCCAGTCGCTCGAGCAGCGGCAACACAATCTTACGGCTCGAACCAGTTGCATCGCGGACGTTCCCAACTGTGATGCCATCCGGGTGATTTGCAAGGCCTTTAATCGCCGCGACGGCGCTGTCATAGGTGGCTTTTGCGATGTAAATGTCATCCCCAAGTGTGATCAGACGCTCTTGATCGACGAGGTACATGAGGATTGCGCCGATTGGGATGTGCCTTGGGTAGACAAAGGCATTTGGGTGTGGCGGCTGATAACCGGCCGCAATGTACACTGCTTCAATCTCGGCGACAGGCGTTTCCCAGGCAGCGGGCAGCTCGGGGACATAGTCCTTTAGGTGGATGATGGGTCCGTGGATTTCGAGGACACCGCGCATTGCAAGCCAGTTCAGCACCGCCGGGTAGTCAGGGACATCCGCAGCTTTTTGCAATGGAATCCGCAGGCTGTCGCGACCCGTGCCGCGCTTGAGTGGATTTTTGCGATGGAAGTCTGTGAGGTGGCGCGCAGCCGTGTCCATCAGGCGCTTCGCCGCTACCGGCGAAACGACAAGGTCATCGGAGACCAGCGCGGCAAGGCCTTCCGAAATCGCATCCTCAAGCGCATCATCGATGTCATCCTCTGTCACGGAGAGCTCGCTTGCAAGCTGCGCGGTCGTAAATGCGGCATGTCGGGTGAGGATATGCGCTGCGAGAGCGGCGGTAGTGGTGTTTCCCTGCATCGTAAATGTGTCCAGCGTCACAGTATCGCAGCGCTTCGCCTTGTGGGGCATGTTTGGGTGGAGGATGGTGGCGGAGCCGGCAATATTCTCCGGGCTCCAGAGGCGGATGGCGATTTTCTGCCCGCGCAGAAAGGCAAACGGCGTCTCGAGGAGGAGCTGCGCAGGGTGTGGGTTGTCGGCGGGTTCAGCGGTATCGCCACGCAGGAGGTGGAGACGTGCGTGCAGCGTAGCGGTCCCGGTGTGGAGATGGATGCGTTGCTGATGTTTGAGCTGACCGGCTGCGGGGTGGACAGTGATGTTGACGCCCACAATGGATGCCGGCTGCGATGCGCCATTTTGTGCAAGGACGCAGCCACGCTCAATGGTGGCTTTGTCTGTGAGGTGAATATTGATGGCGACGCGGTGCCCGGCGGCTGCGGCTTGGGTTTGTTTGCCGTGGCGTTCGATGGACTTGACACGCGCAGGGATGTTTTGCGGGAGGAGAGTAAGCGTGTCGCCGGCGGAGATACTGCCTTGTGTGATGCTGCCGGTGATGATGGTGCCGACGCCTTGGCGGGTGAACGTGCGGTCGATGGCCAGCCATGCGGGGAGGAGTGGGTTGGGATCGGGGAGGGCGGTGATGGCATCGACAAGTGCGGTGCGGAGCTGGTCCATTCCGTGCCCAGTGATGGCGCTGACGGGGAGCATTTTTGCGCGGGCGAACGGTGTTGCGGCGAGGCTTTCACGGATGTCATCCTCGACAAGGGGAAGTAATTCGGCATCGATGAGGTCGACACGGGTGATGGCAACGAGCATTTGTTCGATGCCCAGGGCACAGAGGAGCTCGATGTGTTCGCGGGTCTGTGGCATCGTTCCGCTGTCCGCCGCGACGACAAGCAGTGCTATCTGGATTCCGCCGGCGCCGGCGAGCATATTGCGGATGAACTTTTCGTGGCCAGGGACATCCACGAATGAGATCTCAGGTTCATCAGGGCGTTCCGGGAGGCGCGCAAACCCGAGGTCAATCGTCATCCCGCGTTGCTGTTCCTCGAGGAAGCGATCGGGGTTGACACCGGTCAGGGCTTGAACAAGCGTGGACTTTCCGTGGTCAATATGCCCGGCGGTCCCGATGATGCCCTGTTGTGCCATGGTTATGATTTTACCGGCGAAGGTGATGCATCTAGGTCCTTTACATCATTTTCATACAATGTACACATTTCACTGTATACTGTACGCATGAGCACCCTCTACAATCTTCAGAATCAGCCTCTCGCGAGGCTAAGTGACAACCAAGTGACTAACTTGGCAGGGCAGGTTTTGGCTGTACGCGTCGATAACCACTTAGAGCGTGAAGGTACCGTCCTTGTTTGTTGGAACGGAGCTGAGATTCAAACGCGGGGCGGTGTGACTTTTGGCCACATTAGCGGCCATGAAGTTCGTAATCCGTCGGGTCAGACGCTTGCCACAGTCAGTGATGACTGCACCGAGCCGGTAGTTCTTGGTGCTGCGTTTATGTTCTTCTTCGCCGGAGCCAATCTAGCCATTTGATGATGCTAGTGTTGAGATACGGCTGGTGACTTTTACGGTAGACCGAGTTTAGGACTAAGCTGTCCGTTATGGAGGGCGCCATCCGGGTCAACCCGCAAGGCAGACATTGGAAAGTCCAGCTTTGAGAGGGTGGTGACTTCCTTAATGGCCTTGCCTGCTTCATCCACGCTTGGTCCTGTCCCACCCGTCTGGCGCGTGGCGAGGATATCTCCATACTGGAATGCGCCCTTGTCCGAGAGGGTTACGGTAAGCAGCGGCGCGATCCCGTTATAGCCACTGATGCTGACCTTGTTGGCGGTACAGAAGTTACCAAGCGAATAGGCAATGAGGCGATTCTTGTAGAGCTCCATCCCGCGTGTGACGTGCGGTCCATGCCCGATGACGAGGTCTGCGCCATTGTCAACCACCGCATGGGCGATTTTGATAACATCCCCACGGTTCTCACCCATATACTTCTCGGGTCCGGGCTTGACCCTGCGGA
>JBEDDQ010000166.1:0-3147 GCA_041176185.1 Armatimonadota bacterium
CCCTCCCTCAGCTGTTTATCCTAGCAGCCGAAGCCATCTTCATTCACACCATCATCAACCAGAAGTTCATGGCACACGGCATCTTCCTGATTGGCTTTGTCCTTCAGGGAGCGATTGCCGGAATCGGCTTTGACCATGGGCTGTATCAGGTTGGTAGCATTCCACAAGTCCCGCTGTCAGACATGAACGGCTTTGGGCCTTTCCTGCTCCCGGCACGCTGGTTTATGCTGTACTGGGGATCCTTCTCCGCTCTGCTGCTGCTCGTTTCAAGCGGCATTTGGGTACGTGGAAAAGACACAAGCATCAAGCAGCGCTTCCTACGCATCGACCTGCCACTCGCCCCACGCATCGGTGCCGGTCTTGCTCTGTTATCGTTTATCGGCAGCGGCGTTGTCATCTTCTACAACACGAATGTGCTGCACCGCTATCAGTCATCCAAGGATGCCGTCCGGAATCAGGCGAACTACGAAAAGTGGTTCCGTGCCGACTGGCACAAAAAGCCTCAACCAAAGGTTGTGGATGTTGACATCGATGTCACATTAATGCCGAAGGAAGGCAAGTACATCTCCAAAGGCAAGCTTGTCCTCGAGAACACCCATGATGTAGCAATAAACGAAGTGATGGTCTCTCACGCGGATGGCTTGAATGAGGTCGTGCTTACGCCTGACAGCCCATGGACGGAAACCCGCTACGAGCGTAACCTTGGCGTGCATGTGTTTCGTCTTGGCAAGCCTCTGCCAGCTAGCGGAAAACTGACGGTCAATTTCACCCTTGGCGACACGCGTGGGGGCTTTAGCAACGGACAGCAGAATACGCAGGTCGTTGAGAACGGCTCCTTTCTGACGATGCCGGTGCCGATGATTGGCTACCACTCGGATGCTGAGATCTCTGATGATGCAGAGCGTCGTCGCCAGGACCTAAAGCCAAAGGAGCAAATGCCACTGCCGACCGCCGCAGGTGCTCGTGACCGTAGCTACCTCGCCGCAGAGTCGGACTGGGTCAAGTTTGCGTGTACGGTTCGCACGGATGCCGACCAGATCGGCGTTGCGCCGGGCTATCTCGAGAAGGAATGGGATGAGAACGGGCGTCGCTGCTTCCGCTACGTCATGGACACACCGATTCGTTACTTCTTCACTGTAGTGTCTGCGCGTTATACAAAGCTTGAGGATACATGGACAGCCCCGGATGGCCGTAAAGTTGCGCTTCAGGTTCTGTACCATGCGCCGCATAAGTGGAACATAGAGCGGATGATGGCGGGGATGAAGGCATCGCTTGCCTACTGTGAAGCGAACTACACGCCTTATCAGTATCGCCAGCTGCGCATTCTGGAGTTTCCTGCGTACGCAACATTTGCACAGGCATTCCCGAACACGGTTCCTTATTCGGAGGGCATTGGGTTTATCCTCAATATCGATAAGGACCGCCGTGGGATGGACACACCGTACTACGTTACGGCGCACGAGACAGCGCACCAGTGGTGGGCGCACCAGGTGATTGGAGCGGATGCAGCTGGAAGCGAAATGCTCTCAGAGGCCCTCGCCGACTATACCGCTGGTCGAATTTTGTCCAAGAAGCTTCCTGTCGCGGGTGAGCGCCGCTACCTGATGCAAAGTGTCGAGCGCTACCTCCGTGGTCGCTCAAGTGACCGTATTGGTGAAAACTCGCTGGCGCTGTGTCAGCATCAGCAGTACATCCACTACTCAAAGGGAACGCTAATCTTCACAGCACTCTCGCGCCGTGTCGGAGAGGAAAACCTGAACAGTGTTCTGGCAGAGTTTGCTCGCAAAAATGCGCTGCAAAAGCCTCCGTACTGCACCGGGTCAGACCTCGTGAATCTCCTCAAGCAACGTCTTCCGGAGCAGCGCCAGTGGATTGAGGACGCCTTTGAAAAGATCACCCTCACAGACTTCAAGGTCACAGATGCAGCCGTAAAGCAGGGCTCGGATGGCCTCTGGGAAACGACGGTCAAGCTTGAGAGCCGGGCCAACTACTCGGATGCCAAGGGACAGGAAACCGAGAAGCCATTCGCTGGAGATGTCAAAATCGCCCTTACAAGTGCATCTGACAAAACGGAATACATCGGTGATGTCATCGCGATGTCGACTCACAAGCTGTCAACCGGGAAGCAAACGCTCATCCTTCGCAGTAAGACCAAACCGTCGGCGGTGGTCATTGATCCGCTGATTGAGTGGCTTGGTCGCAGTATGGATGACCGTATCAAGACACTGTAGTCGACTAAGCCTATAGCGTTACCTCCCCTGTCCCTTCCGGACAGGGGAGTTTTTTGTCATATCGATGATGACTTCACACGCTACATATATTTTATTGCAACTCAATTGCATTACTACCTCATGTAAGGGTAGGCTGAACTCCATGAACGCATCCACTCCAACCACGGACAATCGCCTTCCCGTCACTGTGCTCTCTGGCTTTCTTGGCGCAGGCAAAACCACCGTTCTCAACAACCTCCTGACCGGCGACCACGGTCGCAAAATCGCCGTCATAGTAAACGACATGTCCAGCATCAACATTGATGAAGCACTGCTGCGGGATAGTGTCTCCCGCGTGGATGCCCGGATGGTAGAGATGCACAACGGCTGCATCTGCTGCACGCTGCGCGAAGACCTGTTGATTGAGGTCAAAAAGCTGGCCCTCGATGGTCGCTTTGACTACCTGGTTATTGAGAGCACTGGAATCGGCGAACCGCTTCCGGTTGCGGAGACGTTTACCTTTAACGATGAATCCGGGATGGTCCTCGGTGACATCGCCCGCCTCGACACCATGGTCACCGTCGTGGATGCGCAAGGCTTGCCAAAGCTCTATGCATCCGATGAAGAGCTGCGTGACCGCGGAATCGGAAACGATGACGACGACAACCGTGGGCTGAGCGAGCTGTTGACGGAGCAGATTGAGTTTGCCGATGTCATCATCGTCAACAAATGCGATGTCGCATCACCTGCGCAGCTGGACCAAACCCGAACCATCATTACCGCACTAAACCCATCGGCCACCGTGATTGAGACCAGCCAGGGCAATGTTCCGCTGGATGACCTCATTGACACCGGGCGCTTCAGCATGGAACGCGCGGCGGAGATGCCCGGTTGGCTCAAGGTTATGCGCGGGGATGTCTCGAGTGAAATCGATGAA
>JBEDDQ010000167.1:0-2565 GCA_041176185.1 Armatimonadota bacterium
GGGTTGTGGCAGACCTTGGTTTGGATGTCGTCGATGCGATGGTTTGGTGTCACTATAAGTGGATGAATGCGGGGCCGGGGGCGGTTGCCGGGATGTATGTGCATCCAAGGCATTTGGACCGCGTACCTGCGCTACGGGGGTGGTTTGGGGTTGACCAACCCCGGATGTTTGATCCATCGGGAGTGTATGTGCCAGCACCGGGTGCGGCGCGTTACCAGCTTGGGACACCGCATATTTTTAGCCTTGCCGCGCTCTCCGGGGCGCTGCAGCCCTATGAAGCGGTTGGATTTGCGGCTGTGGAAGCGGCGAGTCGTGTTGTGACATCCGAGCTGCGGGAGCGTCTAGTGGATGCCGGCTCTGAGGGAGGCTGGAGTGTCATCACGCCTCAGGATCCCAAGCACCGCGGTGGGCACATTGCGCTAGCGCACAAGGATGCTGGGCGTATCTCGAAGGCCTTGCGTGGCTTTGGTGTGGTCCCGGATCACCGGCCGCCGGACATCCTTCGCCTGGCGCCTCCACCGTGGTGTACGGATGCGGCAGCTGTGGCTGAAGTCGTGGCGCGAATCCTGATGGCGGTGCGTGAAGTTGAGGGTGGTTTGGGTGATGCCGATGGCAGGGAGCTTGTGCCATAGCGTCGTCAGGTGGCGTTGTGCATGGTTCCCAAAATTGGCACTGAGGACTCCCGGTAAGAATACTGGGTTATCTTCCGCCCTGATGAAAATGCGGGTAGGATGCAACCGATGTCTGTCGATCCGGTAATTGAGTTTCTGTTCGCTCTGTCCGATGATGAACAAATCCGTGAGGAAGAGCGCAGTGATGCGACGCGTATGTTGCGCGTTCGCCTGCATCGTTTTCTCCGTGAGAATGAATCAAATCCGTTTGCCGATCCATCCGCAGTGGATATGGTTCGCGACATGCTGGCGAGTGTTGAGGCGGCGTGTTTATGTCCGACAAAGCTGTTCATCCCTGATGACTTGGTGGCGCTTTCGACGCCGGACCGGATGTTCCATTTGGATGCCGTGTTGGATGCCTGATTACATTCACGGGAATTAGGGTTGCGTTTAATGGGTGTCGCACCAGTATAATTGCGATGTGTCCGAGGGGCGGTTCCGATTCTGGAAACCCTCTGGCGTTGAAATCCAGTCAGAGGCTGTTGTTGAACGGCCAAAGGGAGTCCGAAAGATGTCAATGACAACTCGTGCATTGTTCGCAGTGACCGCGCTTGGTCTTGTTGCAAGCACCGCTAATGCAAAGCCACCATTCGCTGAGAAGGAAGGCGTCAAGTGTACGTACTGCCATACACAGGCACCACAGCGCAACTACCGCGGCAATTTTTACAAGGCTAACAACCTGTCGTTTGCTGGCTTTGATGATGCAGCAGAAGCTAAGAAGGCTGGCGTAGAGGTCGGACCTGATGCTGATTCCAAGCCTAAGTCATGGACGGCACCTGCTGGTGGTGGCGAAGCAAAGCCTGAAGCACCTGCTGGCCCATCCATCGATACGCTCAAGGCAGCGGCTGCTAAGGCTGAGGCTGCTGCGGCAAAGGCTCCTAAGGACAAGAAGTTGGCAGCAGCTGCAGGCAAGGCGCTTGCAGAGCTTGGCCATGCACAGATGATGGACCAGTCGGTTCCACCGCGCCTGCGCTACCCACAGGCACTGGCTACATTGCGCAAGGCTGTCAAGGTCGATGCGAAGAATAAGGCAGCAGCAGCTGACATCAAGGCGATCGAGGATGCTTACAAGAGCATGGGCCGCCCAGTTCCTAAGTAATTTTTCGCTGTCACCCTCTCGTGGGTGATGCGTGTGAACGAGACCACTCTCCGGGGAAGCCCGGAGGGTGGTCTTTTCTTTCAGTGATGCCGCGTCGCCTGCTCAAATCACTTCTTGGGGTGTCTTCTACTTTAGGTGGAGTGGGAGATTGGGTGTTCTGTTTCCAGCGATTCCGGTGACATCCACTAACATAAAACAAAAAAAAAGACAACCCATTATTTTTACTAGTTTGCATAATTTTACATTGCAGGATAGAGTGCCGATGTGCTAGGTCGGGGGAATGCCCTCTCCCCGAGTGTTTATGATCGGTTGGCAGATGTACAGTTCGGTTGGGGTGTGAATCAGTGTTGATTCCGGTCCAGGTTCGGTTGTTCAGTTTTTGCTCTACGGATGCGGTAGCAGGCACCTATCGCGCGGATTGGCCGCGCATTGCGCGAGGGAGGGCACTAGTTTGCTTGGCCCTGCGATTTGCGCAGTGGGAGTTAGTAGATGCGTATTTATGTTGGCGGACTTCCTTTCCGCACCAATTCGGATGAACTTCGTGAGCTTTTTGCCAATCACGGCGATGTGACTGATGCAGCTGTCATGGAAGATCGTTTCACCGGTCAGTCCCGTGGCTTCGGCTTTGTTGAAATGTCCAATGCTGAAGAAGCACAGGCTGCAATCGCTGCACTCAACGGTGCTGCATTCGGCGGACGCACCCTTACCGTAAACGAAGCGCGCGAGCGTGAGTCCGGTGGCGGCGGTGGACGCTCCGGGGGCGGTGGACGCTCCGGTGGCGGCGGTGGCTACGGC
>JBEDDQ010000168.1:0-2718 GCA_041176185.1 Armatimonadota bacterium
ACAATGCGCCGCCGAGAATCCGACAGAGATTATCATCGTTTGGGTCAACGACGACTGCCTTACGCAGCACCGCCACGGCATCGGGGTACCGACCAGCCTTCATGTGATCCACTGCCAAAAGCCGCAGTGGCTCAGCATCATTATTGTGCATCGGAGTTCTCCAAAGCTGGCTGCTTCATAAAGGAAAGGAACTTTTCCAGCAAGAGTCCTACGGGAAGATCTGACATCGACTTGCTTACATAGGAGACTAGCGTCTGCCCGTCTGGTCCAATTATGAACAGTGCCGGGTGCGCAAGATTGAAGCCATCGTAACGCAGCCAATAGTGCACACCAAATGCCTTTGCCGCTGCACGGTTGGTATCCGTAAACAAAGGCACGTTGAGGCATCTTTTCTTCTTGTAAGAATTGAGGGTACTGGGACTCTCGGGAGACAGACACGCGATTCGGAATCCTGCGGCTTGCAATGAACCAATTTGGGCTTCTAATGCCTTAAGCTGTTCACCACAGTAAATGCACCATGTTCCGCGTAGAAACAGAATTAATGTGAAACCTGATGCCGGATAGGCGAAGACCGTCTCCAAACCTGACACTGGATCTTTAACTTTAATCGCGGGCGCAAGAGAACCCCGGGTAGGCGGCTGTGACACGTTGTCCTTACCGCTCCTGAGATCCCATTGGTTCCACACATTGACGTTTGGTTGCCGCCAGATGGAGTCTTAGTATCGAGATATCAGCGGGGTTGACGCCCGGGATGCGCGCTGCTTGGCCGACGGTGAATGGTCGGATTTGCGACAGCTTTTCCCGCGCTTCCGAAGCCAGTGAGTTGATACTTCGATAATCAATCTCTTGTGGAATTCGCATGTCATCCGCACGTTTATACGCTTCGATCTGCGAATACTCACGGGCCACGTAGTGCTCGTAGCGTGCGAAGATAATGCCCTGCTGGATTCCATCGCGTGCTGCGTCGAGCTCAAGCTGCAGCAAATCGGCAACCGCTTGTTGTGTAACTTCCGGGCGTCTTGCGTACTCGAGCACTGTCATTTTGTTATCAGGCGTTGGAAGACCATGTTCCGCAAGGTACGTATGTTGCCGATTTGTGACAAAGGTTGACTTCATCAATGCCATCACATCGTCAATAAGCTGTTTACGTTTCTCGAAGCGCTCACGACGCTCCGACGAAACCAGCCCATGCGAGATGCCTTTTGGAGTCAGTCGCAAGTCAGCATTGTCATGGCGCAGCGTGAGACGATATTCCGCACGGCTGGTCAGTAACCGATAGGGGTCATCAACACCCTTCGTAACCAAGTCATCCACCATCACGCCGAGATAGCCTTCGTGTCGCTCAATCTCTAGGGGAGGCATATCACTAACTGCCAGTGCCGCATTTGCTCCGGCAAGCAATCCCTGTCCTGCCGCTTCCTCATAGCCGCTGGTCCCGTTGATCTGACCTGCGAGATAAAGCCCTTGAATACGCTTGGTTTCCAGCGTCCGATACAGCTCAGTTGGAGGAACCGCATCATATTCCACCGCATAGCCGTACTTTATGACTTCGACATTTTCAAGCGCGGGAATAGACTTGAGGAATGCCAGCTGGACATCTTCAGGCAGACTTGTACTCATCCCCTGAACGTAAACGGATTCTGTGTTCCAGCCCTCACGTTCCAAAAAAATCTGGTGCGAATCTTTGTCTGCAAACCGTACAACTTTATCCTCGATACTCGGGCAGTAGCGTGGACCAACACCTTCGATCAAGCCACCATACATCGCTGAAAGGTGAAGGTTCTCCCGAATCACTTGGTGCGTTTCGGCGTTTGTCCAGACCTGCCAGGCCGGGAGGAGGCCATCGTGACGACGGCTGGGTGTCGAAAATGAAAATGGAGGGCAATCGGGTTCGCTTGGCTGTTCTTCAGAAAGGTCAACATTTACACTGCTAAAGCGGATGCGCGGCGTAGTGCCTGTCTTTAGGCGGAGGAGCGGGAAGCCGAGGTCTGCAAGGGATGATGACAATGCACCCGCGGCTGGTTGATCTGAGCGACCACCTGACCAAGAGTGCTGTCCGCGATGGCAAACGCCACGCAAAAACGTACCCGTTGTGATCACAACTTTTTGGGCACTGAGGTGTGTTCCATCCTCAAGAGCCACACCACTGACGGCAGATGTTTCGCCATCCGATGGTGCCGTGAGAATCCGCGAGACCATGCCCTCGATAATGGAAATGAGTGGATGCTCATCGATCCGGGAGGCCATAAGCTTTGGGTAGACATCGATGTCTACCTGGGCGCGAAGGGCATGTACCGCAGGACCTTTGCCTGTATTTAGCATCCGGATGTGCGTCAGGGATGCATCCGTAACTTCCGCCATCAGGCCACCGAGGGCATCGATTTCACGCACAAGATGCCCCTTTGCTGGCCCGCCAATGGAGCAGTTACAGGGGAGGGTGGCGATGGATGCACGCGATGTCGTAATGAGCGCGACGCGTACCCCGATTCGTGCAGCAGCATGTGCTGCTTCCACGCCTGCGTGTCCGCCGCCCACAACGATGACATCAAATTGACCCATAATTTCATTCTACCGACTCATCCAGTCCGCAGTTACGGATGTCGGTCAATGCTCTTGATAAAATACGCCCACATGTACATCCCGCGAAAGTTCCAAATGCGTAGCGATCGGGACTGGCTTCCGGATGTCATCGCGAACCCTCTCGCAACGGTCGTTGCG
>JBEDDQ010000169.1:0-4195 GCA_041176185.1 Armatimonadota bacterium
AGGATGCTGCATCCGGGCGCGAAACAATCTACCTCGAGATTCCAGATGATCAGCTGAGCAAATGGCTGCTCTTGCAGGCAACCGCAAGCACAGGAACCAGCGGGTATGTGGAGCTCGGTGAGCCTATTGGAGATTTGGCTTTCCAGTTTCAAAAGCTACCAGATGACCGTATTGCTATAACAGTTCCAAACTGGACCCATATCGCGCCAGGGGATGCACTCACCGAAAAGAATGTGCGTGCTGTGTACCCGGATGCCATCATTCAGGCATATCGCGTCGAAGCGAAGCAACCAGAGCGCAAGTCGCAGTTGATTGACATTTCCGAGCTCTTCAAAGGGGACCTCCTTGGTGTCTCTGCACCTTTTGCACCGCCGCCAATCCCTGGCCTAATGGGTGGTCCGCAGGGTGGCGCGATGGGGCTTGACCGCGACAAGACGTTTATGCTCAGCCTTAAGGGACTCCCGGAAAACATTATCGCGGTTACCCAGTACCATTTCATGCGTGGCCAGAACCGCTCGGTTGTCGGTCAGTCTTTGGTTGACTCACGGAGTGCGAGCTACAAGGTGATGTACAACTTGTCGGCTCTCCCAGTGGGCAATGGTTACAAGCCACGCCTTTCCGATCCACGTATCGGCTACTTCACGAATGAGCCTTATGCGACGCCAAGTCCGATGGACTTTACCCGCGAGGATAAAGAAGACCTGACGGTTCGCTATATCCACCGCTTTGATGTCCGCAAGAAGAATCCTGATGCCAAGGTTTCTGAGCCGGTCAAGCCGATTGTCTTTTGGCTTGATAGCGGTATTCCGATCGAGTGGCGGGATGCGATTCGGGATGGCATTTTGGAGTGGAACAAGGCATTTGTTGCGATTGGGCTTCAAAATGTTGTTCAGGTCAAGCAGCTCCCTGATGTGATTCCGGCTGATGCAAAGGACATGCCTCTCGATACTGGTGATGCACGCTTTAACATCGTCCGCTGGGTCACCGATGACTCCCTGGAGAATGCCCACGCAGTAGCCCACGCACGCTTCAACCCGTTGACAGGGCAGGTCCTGAGCGGTTCGATAAACATCACCAGTTCATTTGTCCGCATCACACAGCTTGAGAAGTCGCTGATTGTTGACCCGGCAGCAGCATTCGCTCGTGTGGCCGAGGGTGTTCCATTTGCTGATTTTCTAGGCAGTAGCAAGGAATCTCTCCGCTGCCGTCTCGCTGAGCACGGCCGAATGAACGCATGGCTTGGGCTCCAGGCACTGGAAGGCGGGGCAAACCGTGGCCCGCTGTCGACACGTGAGTATGTCCGTCAGTTTCTGCGCGAGACGATTGCACACGAAACTGGTCACTTGTTGGGGCTGCGTCATAACTTTGCAGCATCCAGTCAATACACGCTTGGCCAACTTGGTAACTCGACATTCGTCAACACCAAGGGGACATCGGCGAGTGTTATGGACTACACGCCATTCAACATCATGGCGATTGAAGACAAGGATGTCCCGTTTTTCTCACCTGTCATTGGGCCGTATGACTACTGGGCGATTCAGTATGGCTATATGGATGCCAAGGGTGTGCGCGATGCGGCGGATGAGACGGCGATTCTAAACCAGATTGCGCGAAAGTCCGGCCAAGCCGGGTATCGGTATCAGGGGGATGAGGCTGCGGATAGTTTTGACCCAACCGTTTCCCGCTTTGATCTCAGCTCTGATCCACTTGCCTACTGGACGAAGTCATTACAGCTCTCCGAGAAGCAGCTGGCTACTCTACCAGGCCGCCTTCCAAAGTATGGCCGCAGCTATGTTGAGTTCACGCGTTCCTTCGGGATGTTGGTCAACCAAATTGGCCAGGCGACGGCACAGGTGTCTCGCTTTGTCGGTGCACAGACGATAAACCGCTCCTTCAAGGGGGATGTCAACGCACCGGCACCACTTCGACCTGTTCCGGCATCCGTGCAGAAAAAGGCGATTGCAACCCTGCATGACTACCTCTTTGGCACATTTGCACTCCCGATTCCGGCCGCGGCTCTCGATAAGCTTCAGGCACGCCTAGATACTTTCCCAGCAACTCCAGGGGAATACCCGATTGCGGATTCCTTGAGCAATGTCCAGAAAATGGGTCTTCGCAGACTGTATTCTCCGCAGATACTTTCGCGTGTTGTCAACAATGCGTATAAAGATGAAGCACGCAAGCAGCCGGTATTGGATCTCGCGACGTATTCCGAGCTTGTTGGGATGCCTCTCTGGAGTGAAGTCCTTTATGGGCGTACTGCCACAGCGGCGAGAAGGCAGCTGCAGCGTCTCCACGTTGAGACACTAAGTAACTTTGTCCTTAGCGGTGGTGGCCCGGATGAAATGCGAATGGTCGCCAGCATCCAGCTCCAGGCACTCCGTGTCAAGCTTGGCAAGGTCAATACATCCAAAATGGACCGGATGACGAAATACCACATCGCAGATACGATTCAGCGAATCACACGTACTCTCGATGCGAAGGTGACGATTACAAGTGGCGGTGGTGGTGGCGGTGGGTTGCCACCGGGACTTCTCCAATCCCTGATGGGTGGCAAGGTCCTTCCTTAGGCCCGTTCAGAGTAAACAAACCTGTTGGAGCAGAGTCTTGTCAGAGAATCGACAGAAGGCTTTGCTCCTTTTCTTTTGTCAATGTGCGTACCCACTTCACCGAACGGGTATCGGATGCAAGCCATTCGCGCGTGGCAGTTACGGTTTCACTCAGCGGGCGCGCGAGGAGCCCGTGCTGTGTTGCCTTGAGGGTATCTGTACTGCCATCCGTGCCCGAAAGACCGGGAATCCAAAGCGGCAGCTCACTCCAAGGCTGGACAGCATTCTCTGATAGCACATCACCAGGAACAAAAACAATCTGGCTGTCCACCGAGCTACTCGCCTGAATCGTTTCAAGCAGCGTTCCAAGTGGCACGACAGGGCCATCCGCGTTGAACGTCCCGCGCATCCCGCTGGTAATGAGGTGAAGGACAACGTCAGCAAGGTCACGGACATCAATGAATTGTGTCGGATAGTCCGGGCCCTCAGGCGCGATAACTGCTCCACCTTCATCGATGCGGCGGACCCAGTATGCAAAGCGATCACTGACATCAAAGGGACCGACGATAAGTCCCGGACGGACGATGATATGCGATGAAGGATTTGCATCCCGGACAACGTCTTCGCAGCGCGCCTTCAGGCCGCCGTAGGTCTCACCCGTGACCGCAGCGTTGTCATCCGGGCAGGAGTGGACAGGACTTGCTTCATCAGTCGAATGCGTTGGCCAGCCAACATAGACACTCACCGTTGAGATAAAGCAGTAGGGAATCCCCGCGGCTGCAGCGGCATCCGATGACAGTGCAACCACGCCGGGCGAATACCCACAGGTGTCGATAATGAAATCTGGAGACAGGTCGATAAGGGATTGCAACGCATCGGGGTCGCTTCGGTCGCCGGTAATCGTCTGGATGTCCGAATCCGCATTTGGGTTGGATTTGCCACGGTTCAAGTGGATGACGGTGTAGCCGGCGGTGCGTGCAGCGGATGTCAGTGCGCGGCCAAGGAAGATGGTGCCGCCGATGAGTGCGATTTTCATAGGTAACGTTTCCGGTTCGTCGACGTGATGCGGTAGCATACAGCCTGAAGCGACAACGCAGCGTAGAACCGGAAGAGTACACGGGTGCGCCACTGACAGAGAGCCGGGCCTTGGCTGTGAGCCTGGTGAGTGGAAACCGTGGAATGTCGCCGGGGAGCTGACCGCGAATGAAGTGCAGATGGAATGTGTCCATCTGAATCAGGGTGGTACCGCGCAGATTGTACCCTGCGTCCCTGAGGTGGAAGCCGTGAGGTTTCCCCTCCGTGGACGTGGGGTTTTTGTTTGTCTGGATGAATAAGAGGTGTTAGCGATGGCAGTGGAACTTTCAACGCGGTACGAGCCGCATGCGACGGAAGCCGACATTTACAAGCGATGGCTGGAGAGAGGGTGTTTCAACGCTGAGCCGGATTTGGAGTCTGGCCGGCCGCCATACTGCATCACGATTCCACCCCCAAACGTCACGGGTGCACTGCACATCGGACATGCACTCAACAACACCATCATGGACACCCTTGGGCGCTGGAAGCGGATGCTTGGCTATAACGTCCTCATCCTTCCGGGCACCGACCACGCTGGCATCGCCACGCAGTCGGTTGTCGAGAAGCGTATC
>JBEDDQ010000170.1:0-9099 GCA_041176185.1 Armatimonadota bacterium
GATATGACTGTTGCCAAGTCATCGGGGTGGAACTTCCTGAATCTCGCGATGGTGGCAAGCTGGCAGAGTTACCACACAGCTCGGGACACACCTGCAAATCTCAGCCAATCGAGCTTGCAGCACTATGGGGAATATTTGCTTCCACTGTTACAGCGACTTGGAAACGCACAGCTTGGCGAACTATCAGATGTTTCAGCTGGTGATGCTGTCTACTTTGACATTGCTGGCCGGGCGTTAATCGTTGTTCCACAGTCGTATGTCTGGCCTGTCGTTGGTGCATGTGCGGTGCTCTTTGTCCTCGCAGCGCTCCTGTGCCTTGGTGACCCGCTTAAACTTCGAGGCTGGCTTGTCAGTACAATCGCGGTTCCGGCAGTTGCTACGGCAATGTACTTCGGTATCCGGAGCGTTGTCCCGTATTTGTTGCCAATGGGCTCCAAGGCGCCATGGGGCATGCCCTATTCGGGGATGTGGATTGCTGGCGCGGCCCTCCTGACGGTGTTTTCACTGTCTCTCGCTGCGTTTCGCTGGCTTTCGATAACACCGGTTGGAAGAGCTGGAACGCTAGGTGTCGCTTGTTATTGGTTGGCACTCTGTGCTGCATCTGCTGTGTACATGCCAGGTGCCGTCTATATAGCTGTTATCCCGCTGATGACACTTGTCCTCGCAGTTCTGCTCTGGCGTATACCAATCCTTGCAGGACTGTTCAGCTGCCTTGTGCCGGTTGTATGGTTGTCGCTTGTCGTTGGGCTATTCCTTTTGATGGGGCCGAAGCTTTTACCGGAACTGAGCATCGTTACGGTGATGCTTGCCGCGACGCTTGCGCCGCTTGCACGGGCTTGCCGTGGAATGTTTGAGGGGCTTGCGGGTCTTGGTGCAGCTGCTTGTGTGTTGGGACTCTTTGCTTTCCCGCAAGTACTGCCAACAGGTGAGCAGACAGCCGGTCTCGCGTACTGGGTGGACTCAGATACGGGTAAGGCTGCTTGGCTGTCCACTGAGGCAATATCAGCTGGGTTTGATGGTGGCACGCTGGAGCTCAGACCGACCCGTGAGGATGGTCGTAAGTATGTTCCGGATTGGGGATGGCAGGTGATGGCTACAAAAACGGAACCTGTCTATCCGGCCGACATCGGGGATGTCGTTCGTAAGGATGATGTCTGGACGCTTGTCGTGCCTGATGGTTGTAGAGAAATCTTTCTGTCCAATCCGGGGAAACTCGCTTTGAATGTGAACGGCAACGATGTCACTGATGGTGACTACTGCCGTGTCATTGTGCCAGCCAAGAACAGGATTTATCTCCGCAAGCTTGGTTCATCACCAATGTCATTGCAGGTGCACTACGTGTTGGATGGTTTGCCGAAAGAGGCAGGTGTTCGGAAGGCAGGATGGGTACCGGCACCGGTTCAGGTTCATGATGGCCTTGGCATCAAGACAGACGTTCGTATACATACGTTCGGGATGTTGTTGAACTAAGGGATTATTTGCCGATTGCAAAAAAACACCCCCTTCCGCATGAGCGGATGGGGGGTGCCGGTTATTTGCTGCCGCGGGATGCTTTATCTCGCTCGATCAGAGCGTTAAGCTCCTTCTGGAATTCTGCCGGATTCTTTTTCATCATTGATGTGTCCAAATCCGTTTTCATTCGACCCTGTGCCGGGCTACGCCCAGCGGTACCACGCCAAAAGAATATCCCAACTCCAATCACCAGCGCCGCAATGATTGCAATGACGACGATGGGGTTGACTTCCTGCTTCATTTATTACCTACTGATTCAATGGAGGCATGACGAAACGAACAAGCTCAAGGAACTTGCCTTGCTTGAACTTGGCATGGCCATCTGCGTGAACCGCCAATGTGGCTCCAAGAGCCTCTTGACCAGTTCCGCCAAATGCGCGTGGAACGACAGCCGAGTCAGTTACTCCAGCGTGAGCACCGTATGAGTTGCAGAACGCGATGATGGAGTCAGTCGGGCGGCCGACCGCTGCAGATGACTGTCCAGCAATGTAGTAGTCCTGTGGGTTGCCGGTGTTGTATGGCGAACCTAGCAGTGGACCAAGAAGGCGTACAAAGAGCTCAAGAGGAGTCATACGTGGGGAGACAGCTGCACCGATTCCACCGTAGGCATAGCCATAGGAGCCAAATGCATTCAATGGACCAGCCGCATCGGTGACTACCTTGTCAGCCTGAAGCGTTGGGCATGCAAACACGCCAAAGTTCTTGACGTATGGCTGGAGCGCTGCTTCGATGAACAATCCACGGGTACCGTTCAAGTTTGGAGGACCTGCGGACATGCCTTGGGACAGACCGGTTGCATCGTTGTTGTTACGGCCATCCTGCATCAGCCAAGGGAAGACTTCATCGTAGTCCTGAACGTACATTAATGTTCCAAGACCGATCTGCTTCAGGTTGCTGAGACAGGTTGTCTTGCGGGCTTGCTCACGTGCCCGGGCAAATACTGGGAAAAGGATGGCGGCCAAAATCGCAATGATGGCAATAACTACCAACAGTTCAATCAGAGTGAAGGCTGCCGGGGATTTACGCTTATTCAAATTAAACCTCCGAACATGTGCCCAAGGTTAGACCAATGGGACACAGAGCCTATATACACCGATTGTGAGAAACTTTCCTTTAACCTGGCTGTCATGATTCCGGTAACTTCATGGTAGATAAATGCCATGCAGGTAAGGCCAGAGACAAAGTGGAAGCGTGATCAGCAAGGGAAGTGGACCCGTGTTGAGGTTCAAGCGCCGCCTCGTAAACAACCATCGAATAACATTCCAAAAACCGGCCTGATACCCGGTGTCGCATTCCGTATCCGGACAGGCAAGGTCATTACGGCGATGGCAGCGACACTTTCGCATGCTGGAATCGCAAATGGGTCTGCCATATCGGTCTACCGCAGACCGGATACGCGGCCTGTGCAGCTGGCAACATCATCCAAAGTCAACGGACTATTCCTTAGCCAATCAAGCGTGTTAGCATCCCTCGCCGATGGCCATGTAACCGAATATGACACATCCACGGGGAAGGTTCGCGTCGTATCCCCTGACCTTGGCGGGGTGCCTGTAGGGCCGCCAGTTGTGACATCCGATGGATGGCTTGCGAACTTGGAGACCGGGGCTGTCGTTGGCTTATCCTCAAAGCTTGCTCCAAAGTGGCGATTTATCGCACCAGCTGGAACATTGGGTTTTCAATCCGCAATGAGTGTTGGCCGGGGCGTTTATGTTCCGGGAGAGTCTACTCTCTATCGTTTGGATGTGACATCCGGGCTCGTTAACTGGTCAGTAGACCTGGGGGACCGTGGGTGTGTGACTCCAACGGTAACGGCAGGACTTGCCATCTCTGCAGCGACGGGCGGTGGAATCACGTGCCTTGATGCGGCAACTGGGAAACGACGGTGGCATCTAAGCCCTGATGTCACAGGCAGTGCGACATGGACAGGGATCACCGCTGCTGGGATGCATATTGTGGCAGGATCGCAACAGGGAGATGTTGTCTGCGTCAGCCGGGAAACCGGTCGGATGGAATGGGTCCGCACAGGTATCGGACGTGTGATGTTTCCTCCGATAGGTGACGTCAAGCACGGTTGTGCCGTAGTATTTGTGCAGGATACAGATGCTGGAATACCGGCAGAAGTACTTGGCCTCGACCTGCGCAGTGGCAGGACGTTGTGGCGAGCCCGCGTTGGAAATCTGGATGCTGCGCCGGTACTGACGGGCGATCGGCTTTGGATAGCATCCGCTACAGGAACAATTTATGCCTTCGATTATGGATAAAATGGGCTGCCAAGCCTATACCTTCAATCAATTCCCAGTCTTTGAAGCGATTGAGCTCTGCGCCAAGAGTGGCGCTAAGGTCATCGAGTTCTATCCAGGGCAACGCCTCGGAGGAAACCTTCAGGGTTCGTTTGACCAAAACTCACCAAAGAGTGTCATCAAGGCTGTTCAGGATGCCTGTGCTGCGAATGGTGTCCGCCCAGTGGCCTTTGGTGTAGCAGGGCTTGGACAGAACGAAGCAGATAACCGCAAGCTTTTTGAATTTGTAAAGTCACTCGGAGCCGAAACGATTACAACGGAGCCTGATGCCACAGCAATGGATCTGATTGAAAAGCTCGCCGTTGAATACAACATCAAGGTTGCTATCCACAACCACCCAGGAAGTCCATCAAATCCGAACTACAAGTACTGGGACCCAAAGTACGTCCTCTCCCTCGTCAAGGACCGTAGCCCGCTTCTTGGTGCTTGCGCCGATACCGGTCACTGGATTCGTAGCGGTATCAAGCCCGTGGATGCGATGCGTATCCTCAAGGGACGTATTCTTGGAAGCCACTTGAAGGACTTGAACAAATTTGGTCCAGGCGCTACAGATGTTCCATATGGAAATGGCGTTGCAGACATGCCAGCAATTTTGGAAGAGTTTGCAAAGCAGAAGTTCACAGGGCATTTCTCCGTTGAATATGAAATCAATGGACGCGGACCCGTAGAAGCAGTAGGACAGTGCATCGGGTATGCAAAGGGTTACTGCGCAGGACGCAAAATCTAAACCAATAAGGTCCGTTTAGTATCATCACCCGGCGGATTACCGCCGGGTGTTTGCATGTTGGCATCAAATCAGGATAATCTTTCCTTCGGTAGCGGCCTGGCCGATGTTGTCCCGGAGGCGCCTGATCAACTAAGGAATAGGAATTTACAATGCCGGTACGTGTTGGTATCAACGGTTTTGGGCGGATTGGCCGCCTTAGCTTTAGGGCAATTGTTAACAAGTATGGTCTCGATGGCGATGTACAGGTTGTCGCACTCAATGACCTCACGGATGCTGCAACCAATGCGCATTTGCTGAAATACGACTCAAACTACGGTCCATTCGATGGAACTGTGGAAGCAGATGGTAATGATCTCGTCGTAAATGGCAAGAAAATCCGCGTCTTTGCTGAGAAAGACCCAGCTGCGATCCCTTGGGGAACGGAAGATGTCGATATCGTTGTTGAATCGACGGGCTTCTTCACTGATGCGACCAAGGCTGTTGCGCACCGCCGTGACTCTGTCAAGAAGGTCGTCATTTCAGCTCCTGCGAAGAACGAAGACCTCACCATCGTTCTGGGTGTAAACGACGATGTCTATGATCCGGCGACGCATCATGTCATCTCGAACGCAAGCTGTACGACAAATGGTCTCGCACCAGTTGCAAAGGTTCTTCATGAGAACTGGGGCATCGAAAGCGGACTCCTTACCACTGTGCATGCCTACACAAACTCACAGCGCACCGTCGACACAGCCACCAAAGACCTTCGTGATGCTCGCGCAGCTGCAATGAACATCGTTCCTGCAGCAACGGGTGCAGCACGTGCTGTTGGTCTCGTGATTCCTGCCCTCAAGGGTAAGTTCACCGGAATGGCCTTCCGCGTCCCAACTCCTACGGTTTCCGTGGTTGACTTCACTGCGATGCTTGAGAATGAAGCATCTGTTGAGCAGATTAACGCTGCGATGAAGGCTGCTGCAGAAGGTCCTCTCAAGGGGATTCTCCGCTACACAGAAGAGCCTCTCGTTTCCACGGACCTCCGTGGTGATGAGCATAGCTCCATCTTCAGTGCAATCGATACCATCACACTTGGCAAGCATGTCAAGGTTGTCAGCTGGTATGACAACGAGTGGGGCTATTCCAACCGTATTGCAGACCTCCTGAAGTTCCTTGCCGATAAGGGCTTCTAGTCTGCTATGACGCGCCCCCTTCACCCTATCCGGGTGGAGGGGGCTTTATTGTGTGGAGCAAAAAATGGACTGGAATCAAGCCTATCTTGACAGGAACACACCGTGGGATAAAGGCGCACCTAGCCCGGTGATAAGTGAACTTGTCCCAGAAATTCCTCAAAATGCCAACGTTGTGATACCCGGGTGTGGGACGGGAAACGATGTCCTAGCTGTTCAAGAAGCGAACCCAACGTTAATCACTTGTATCGATATTGCGCCTGAAGCCGTTGCAACACTTGCCAGACGATTTGAAGGCCAGCCAACCGTAAATCCAGTTTTGGGCGACTTTATGGAGTTTGCCGCTGAGCATCCTTCATCGGCGGATGTCATCATCGAACACACCTGCTTTTGTGCGATTCCGGTTGCGTTGAGAAGCGGATACGCTTTTGCCAGCGCGACTCTTCTTCGACCTGGTGGAAAGGTGCTCGGAGCTTTTTACTGGATGCCCCGCGATACGGATGACATTACAATCGGACCACCGTTTCAGACATCCGAAGCCGAACTGCGAACCCTGTTTGGCCCGTGGTTTGATATCGAAATCAGCGTGGCTGACGTCGGATTTCCGGAACGAGTTGGACGCGAGTTCCGAGTTGTTATGACGCGAAAGCCTAATGTGAACGACGAGGCCAGCCTACGCTCGGTATAATGCGCGGACATGAGTAAGCAAACCATCCAAGATATCGATGTTCAAGGGAAGCGCGTTCTTGTACGCGTTGACTTTAATGTGCCGCAGGAAGATGACGGAACCATTACCGATGACCGTCGTATCGCGGCGGCGGTTCCAACGCTTAAGGCACTCCTTGATGGCGGTGCGCAGCTGATTGTAATGAGCCACCTTGGACGCCCGAAAGGCAAGATTGCATCCAAGTATTCGTTGGCTCCGGTCGCAGCGCGTCTTGGTGAACTGATTGGTTTAGATGTCCATCTCGCAACTTCTACGGATGCAGATCCTCTTGGCATTACGACAGTAATCCCATCAGCTAATTACGTTTCCCTTTTGGAAAACACCCGTTTTACCGCTGCTGAGGAAGCAAATGACGCTGACCTTTCAGCACAGCTTGCAACCCTCGCCGATGTCTACGTCAACGATGCATTTGGTGCCGCACACCGTGCCCATGCATCCACAGAAGGCGTTGCCACCGTTCTTCGGTCACATGGCAAGCCTTGCGTTGCAGGACTTTTGATGGACAAGGAAATCGCATACCTTGGTGGTGCGCTGACGACCCCTGCACGGCCATTTGTTGCGATTCTTGGCGGAGCGAAAGTCAAGGACAAGATCAAGGTCATCGACGCCTTATTGCCAAAGGTGGACTCGCTGATTGTTGGTGGTGGAATGTCCTACACCTTCAATAAGGCTGCTGGACGCGAAATTGGTAAGTCCCTGCTTGATAGCGACTCGCTTGAATACTGTGCAGGGTTGCTTGGTAACGAAAAGCTCGTTCTCCCTGTCGACTGCGTAGTCGCAGGTGCATTCAGCAATGATGCACCAAGCACCATCGTGCCAAACACCGCAATGCCTGCTGATCAGGAAGGTCTTGATATCGGACCTGAAACCATTGAGAAATTTGCCGCTGTCATCCGGGCCGCAAAGACCGTTGTATGGAATGGTCCAATGGGCGTTTTTGAGATGCCGAATTTTGCCAAGGGGACCAAGGCCATCGCGGATGCAATGGCTGATGCAACGGCTGCTGGGGCAATCACAATTGTCGGTGGCGGTGATTCCGCCGCAGCCGTAGAACAGCTCGGCTATGCTGATCGCATGAGTCATATCTCTACCGGTGGCGGAGCAAGCCTTGAATTCCTCGAAGGCCGTGTTCTTCCTGGACTCGCTGCGCTGGATAACAAGGAATAAGGGAGACACTTTCCATGTCACGAAGACCAATACTTGCTGGTAACTGGAAGCTCAATAAGGGCACACCCGATGAGGCAGCTGCACTTGGGGCTGAAGTCGTCGCAGCGGTTGCTGGTACAACGCACGCGGATGTTGTCCTCTGCGTCCCATACACCGTCCTCACAACCGTCGTTTCTACGACGGATGATTCTCCCGTGGCGGTTGGTGCTCAGGATGCCTTCTGGAAAGAAAGCGGAGCCTACACCGGACAGGTCTCTCCAGGGATGCTAAAGGCCGTCGGCGTACAGTATGTCATTCTTGGTCACTCGGAAACACGCGGTCGCTACGGCGTTGCCGAGCCAGATTTCACCGATGTAGTGCTTGCACATTTTGGTGAATCCGATGAGACCGTAAACCGAAAGACGAAAGCTGTCCTCGCACAGGGACTCGTTCCTATCGTCTGTATCGGAGAAACGCTTGCCGAACGTGAACAAGGAGTTACGGATTCCGTCATAGACACACAAGTTCGTGGGGCTCTTGAAGGTATCGATTCGGATGCAGTTGCTGGACTTGTGCTGGCATATGAGCCAGTATGGGCTATCGGCACGGGGAAGACCTGTGATGCGGTAGAGGCAGACCGTGTTTGCGGTGTGGTTCGCGCATCAGTAGCAGCTGTAGCAGGCGATACTGCTGCATCGTCAGTCCGTATTCAATATGGTGGCTCGATGAAGCCTGACAATGCTGCAGAGCTTTTAGGGATGCCGAATATCGACGGTGGCCTGATTGGTGGAGCAAGCCTCAAGGCCGGTGACTTCGCTGCGATTGTCGCTGCGGCCAAATAAAGGAAAACAGATATGGATTTGGGACCTCGGCGTGATCGCCAATTTCATGTACAAATCAGTGCTGCGGAATTTATCCGCCTCCGTGACGAAAAGACAGCCGCGACGTTCTACCTCGTCAATGGACAGACGTTTGAGGGGCAAGTGAAGTGGTTTGATGACCATGCAATGTCCGTCGACACCAAAGAGATGGGTGAGCTTACGATTTTCCGCAGTGCTTTGATGTATGTCAAAGCGCATCGCTAGTTAGGCGCGAAGACGTTTCACTAACGGTCTAGACCAGCCTCAATTAAGGCTGGTCTAGTTGCATTTATCTGCCAGAGACAAGTTTATTCAACCGGGGTTGCAGTAAACCCGGCGTGGTCAAGGCGAATCACGATGTGATCAATCGTAACCAAACTGTCGTCATGGGTGACAGTGACATGCTTTGATGTTACATCCACGTCAACACCACCAATACCATCGACATCAGCGAATGCCTTTTGAATACTTGCAGCACAACCGCCACACATAATGTCAGGTGCATGTAAAACCGTTGTTGTCATCACTTCTTCTCCACATCGAACTCAAAACGGGCATCCCCAAACGTTCCGCTCGCAAGCCTACCCGTAAGCTGCTTACCATCCGGGCGCCAAGTAGCACTCTGAATATCCTCAGGAAGTATCATCCCGAGCTGTGAGTCACC
>JBEDDQ010000171.1:0-5559 GCA_041176185.1 Armatimonadota bacterium
TCAGGAAGATGTCCTGAAAGTAGGTGCCTTTATCACCGCCTGGCTTTACACCAAACTTCTTCATATTGAAGGCCAAGAACTCCGCAGCAGCATCGAGGCCTGGGCTTGGCGTATCACGCCCCTGAAGTGCATCACTTGCGATGAACATAAGGTAATCGCGCGCAGCAGCTGGAGTGATGATGGTATCAGCAGCCTTGCGGTAGGCCGTTACGTTTGTAGCCGATGAGGCAGCGACTGTCTTTCCCTTGGGAGGGGCACCTGCCGCAGGCAGCAGAAGCGAGAGCGAAAGGGCAAGAGGGATGATTTGCATATTTTAGATCTCAGAGAAAAAGAATTTGTTAAATGGAATCGGACGGTACTCATAGGCCGGAGGATCAACAAGGGTCATCTTGTAACCAAGGCCAGCTAAAAAGGTCGCAACACGTTCGTGCAGCTCAGGAGAATGCAGCTCTACGGAGATGTGCGGATGGAAGCGCTCAAGCGTACCTCGCATCCCTTCAAGGACATCCATCTCACCACCATCAACATCGATTTTCACAACGTCGATGCGGGAGAGACCCGTTTTTTCTGCATATGCATCAAAGGTGATGCCAGGAAAGTCAACGGTGTTTGGACCGATAGCGAATTCAGTGACGATTGTAAGTTTTGCGAGACCAACGGCAGCATTTAAGTCGTAGGCCTGCTGCATGTAGTCACGGCGATCGCTAGGTTCGAATGCGATCACGTGTCCACTGGTTCCAGCCTCACGGGCCATCAGGAGGGTAAAGTACCCCTCTGCAGCGCCAATGTCAACGCATACAGCACCAGGCTTGATGGCTTTGATGAGCCAGTCCATTTGAGCGACTTCATAAATGCCACGCCAAGTCTGCGTATCACGTACAAAGTCAAAGTAAGCAACCATCCCCTTCATCGGGCCGCCAAGAAACTTGGCCTTCCGCATCCCTTTTCCAAACAGGATACCTTTGATGGTCTTAGCGATGGACGGCATGAACACTACCCCAACACGGTGGTGCGGCACTGGCTTACACCAGCCGTATCAACATATTTGACACGCTAACCGTAGGCTATTGCACCATGTAGCAGGGAAAAGTACCAGTCCCACTCGGGTCACCATGGTGAGAAACGTCACTCGGTCTACTCTCTGCCTTCCACCCTATCGCCGCTGATAAACTTATCGGGAACATCGGTTGTTTATGACGCGTAAATAACGGATTGGAGGCTATGATGGAAAAATGTACTGGATGCGGAGGCAGTATCCCGGATAGTGCACGATTTTGCCCCTTGTGTGGTAAAGCGATTGCCACATCAACGACTGCTCCGGCACTTGGCAAGCTTGCCACCCCGACAGTCAAACCGGAGGCTTCACCATCGGTTGCAGCAACATCAGCAGCAACACAAGACCCCAAAAAGTGGATTATTGGTGGCGTGGCAGCTATCGGCTTGCTTGGACTCGGAGCCTTTTTGGCCAAGACCGCCGGCCTTCTGGGTTCACAGCCAACAACTACAAAAAGCACCGCGATTCTCGCTCCGCCACAAACACAGACAGCGGCGGCCCCTGTCCTGCAGGCTCCAACGACGAATGCTCCAGAAGCACCTGTCCTGACACCACCAAGTCAATCGGGCATTCCGATGCCTGAAGATGTCATCGCTTATCTTAGGTGGCTGAAGCAATATCACGCCGACCTCCGGCAGTTGTCGTCTTCCCTTGAGGGGGTCGCGATGCAGATCATCCCAACGATGACAGTGAATGGCTACAATCAGCTCTTCAATGAAGAAGAAAACAAAATAAATGTGCCGGGACAAGACCAGACCCGTGGCCGCCTCCTTGAAGTGACATCACAGCTCAATCAAATGGCCGCCCGTTTCAACGGCGTACGCCCGCCAGATCCCTGTGCCCCGCTGGCCGGTCAGTACCAGCAATCGATGAACCTGCATCTGCAACAGATCGCAAAACTGGCGACGCTTTTGCAAAAGATTATGGAAAATCCCGCGGATGCAGCATCCCTTCTGCCAGAGTTAACAGGTGAAATGGGTTCAAAGTCGATGTCTGGTCAGGCGGATAATGCAGTCAAGGGTGCTGACCAACAGCTGAACACACTACGTGAGCGCTATGTTGACATCCCAAGTGACATCAACCGTGGCACATTCCAGATCGACACGCTTGACAGCGGCCTCAATGCCGGCAAGCTTCTCGGCGGGAAAGGCCTGGGACTATAGCGATTCCAGCTGCTATCGTGCATGCTGACAGCCGTCTGACTTCGCCCGTTTAGTTACTTAAAAGGCCTCCCGGAATCCGGAAGGCCTTTCGTTTTTGACGATGAATGGAACTCAGAAGCGATACCCAACGCGGAGCTGCGAGCCGCTGAAGTTCATCCCTTGTGCTTCATTAATGGATGTGACATCGTATTCAAGCGCCCAGCCATCGTTTCGTTCATAGCCAACCAACAGCTTTGCACCAAAACGACCACTAGAACCACCGCTCTGAAGCGAGTAGTAGCCCAGGCCACCGCCATAGTAGAAGCGGTCAGAGGAGACAGGGCTGCTGATGTAAGCGCGGACCTGTCCACCGACTCCGATGCGACGGACGGAATCCCGACCGCCTCCGATACTTACAAGGCGATCACGCCAAGAGTAGTCAAGAAAAGCTCCGGTAATCGTCGGGAGCTTGGATGTCGTCTTCTTGAAGTCATAGGACACGCCGAAGGATGCGTTTGTATTTGCAGAGCCATCCGTTGGTCGAAGCACACCAGCAAGCACACGCAACGGTCGCTGAACGGTAACCTGATCCGCCACCATCACTGGGTTCGATACAGATGTAGATGCCATGGCGGCAACCAAGAGGGTGATCATCGTAAGATACTCCTAGTCCTGAATGCCCATCAGTATATCAAAGAGGCGCTGATCCAACTGCTCGTATGGCAATGCCTGAGCCGTGATGCCATCAACGTCGAACTGCTTGGACTGGATAGCCGCGGCACGTTCTGGCGTGTAATCGCCGAGGAGCGCCTCGGATTCCGAGCAGCTTGGGTTTAGCTGAGCGAGGAGTTCCTGGACAACAGGATCTGCATCAAAGATGCGCGCCTTCTCCTTGAGGATAAGGTAGGAGCGCATACATCCCTTGGCGAAACCAAGGATATCGGCATCATCGGATGCGGTTCGCAGCGGATGCGCATCGAAGTGGAGCGAGCCCTTGTAGCCGTAGTTCTCAAGCATCCGGACGAGGAAGAATGCATTCTTGGCATCCTCTTGGCCGAAGCGGAGGTCCTGATCAAAGCGGCCTGGCTTCTGGCCATTGAGGTCGATATGGAAGAGTTTTCCTGCCTCAAGTGCCTGTGCAACCGCATGGTAGAAGTTCAAGCCAGCGATGGTTTCATGGGCAACCTCGGGATTGACACCCACCATCTCAGAATGCTTCAGCGTAGCAATAAAGCCAAGCATCGCACCAGTGGTTGGCATATAGATGTCACCGCGTGGCTCATTTGGCTTGGCTTCGAGTGCAAACTTGTAATCATAACCTTGTGCTATGGAATATTCACAGAGGAAATCCATAGCCTCGCGCATCCGCTTGGATGCAACAACGGCATCCTTGCCAGCATCGACTTCTGCACCTTCGCGGCCACCCCAGAACACATAGACCTTTGCGCCAAGCTCATTTCCAACATCCATCGACCGCATCGTCTTCTGGAGCGCGAAAGCACGCACCTTTGGGTCATTGGATGTAAAGGCGCCATCACGGAAGATTGGGTGCGTAAACAGGTTTGTGGTTGCCATCGGGACACACAGTCCGGTGTCGTGCAGGCGCTGCTTGAACTCAGCGATGATGCGATCCTGTTCGGCGATGGACTTACCGAATCCAAGGAGGTCATGATCATGAAGGTTGACACCATAGACGCCAAGGTCCGACAGCTTATCAAGCATTGTCAGTGGGTCATAGCCAGGGCGGGTTGGCTCACCAAAAGGGTCACGGCCGTTGTTCTGCAACGTCCAGAGACCAAATGTAAACCGATCAGACTTTTGAGGGGTAAAGAGCGACATCGCTGGCATCCTTGTAGTGCGGAGTGTTGACAGGGAAATCCACCATCACATTACACAGTCTACAGGTTGCTCAACGGCTATCCCCACTGCAGAGCTCCCGATAGAGTTTCATAATCTTCCGAACGTACCCTTGGGTTTCGCGGTACGGCGGGATCCCTCCCCAGCGGCGTACGGCTCCCATACCAGCATTGTAGCTGGCGAGTGCAAGCGCCAGATGATTGTCGTTTGCCTTGTCAAAATCATTCGATTTGCTGTACTTGTTCAGGCGTTCCTTGATGAGATAGATGCCACCTGCAAGGTTCTGCACAGGATCATAGGGATTGGAAAGTCGCAGACGCTTGACTTCATCCGGCATCAGCTGAATGAGGCCCATCGCTCCTTTATGGCTGGTCTCGGTAATTCGAAAATCGCTCTCGGCAACAACGGTGGCTACTGCGAGACGTGGATCCAGGTCATATTCTTCGGAGAAGCGGAGGATTCCATAGGTAATCTGATCAGCTTGCGCATCGGAGAGGCGTTTGTTATGCCGCTTGATATAGCCTTTGTAGCTGGCAAATACCGACTGACTCTTCGGTGACAGGGCAGCCCTTAGCCTTGCGATGGACCCAACGGTTCCAGGTTTTGGCGTCGGCATTGAGGTTTTTTTGTTCGGGGATGGCTTACTTACCGACGTAGTTGGAATAACACGGCGCTCGGCCTCCAGCCAGCGTGCTTCGGAGCGAAGACGTTCTTCAAACCAACGTGCTTCACGCAGGGCAATATCTGCGGCACTCGCAACGGCGATCACCGTCATCGGAGGAATGCCTGAAAGCACACCTTCGGCATCGGCTTTGGTAACGGTTGCCAGCACGCGAACCTGACTCCCAGAGTGTAGCCAGATGGGTTGGACAGAGATAGTGAGCCTTACGGTCGAGCTATCCGGGAGGGCCAGAATAAGTACTGCATCATCATCATCACCAGCAAGTATTCCGGTCAGGCGACCATCCAGCTCAAATGGGACATCCGGTGGGATACGGAAACCACGGGATGACGAAACGTAGGCGCCCTGTTTCCACCCGCTGGCCCGGCGCTGGGCCAGATATTGGTCAGTTGGAGATTGCATCAAATGGGGCCACCTCACCGTGGAAAAGCGCAAATGAAAACGTCCGCTGAGATCGGGAATCGATACGGAGAGACAGGGATTCGAACCCTGGGTAGGATTTGACCCCTACAACCACTTAGCAGGCGGCCGCTTTCGTCCACTCAGCCATCTCTCCACAACAATCCACCATCCTCAACGGACATGTAGGAATATCATGTGGATTAGGCAGGTGCAAGGAAAGTGGGCTAAATGGGTTGCTCAAGTACACGATTTCAGGATACGGTTCGCTTGAAAAGGGTGGATATTGAGGTGTCTATGAAACGAAGAGCTATTTTGCTTGCGGGTTTGGGTTTGGTGATGAGTTCGCAGCTGGCTGCACTTGCCACACCAGTCGCGCAAATCAGCACAAGAGAAACCGACATCATTTACCGCAAGAAGCAAGG